>NZ_JBUDPI010000200.1:0-6893 GCF_054919635.1 Halochromatium sp.
GCTGATGCGGGATCTGGAACTCTTGGCAGATCTGGATGATGCGAGGGGTCAGGTGATAGTCGAACGGCCCGCCCATGTCCGCCATGCAGATGGTCGCCCCGAACTCGCTCGAGTTCTGACCCGGCGCCGTGGTGCCGTTGTCGATGGTCAGCATCTCGGCAACATCCTTGTGCAGGGCTGCCGAGGCGCCTGAGCCCACCTCCTCGGAGATGGTGAACAGCGGATGACAGTCGACAGGCAACCGCACATCGCTATTCTTGACCGCCTTCACCGCCGCTAGCAGCAGTGCCGCCCCGGCCTTGTCATCGAGATGGCGCGAGTTGATGAAGCCGGTCGCCGTGATCTCCGGCGAGGTATCGACGGCGATGAAGTCGCCAACATGGACGCCGAGCTGCAGCAGGTCCTGCAGGTTGAACACCCGCTCGTCGATGCGAAACTCGACGTGATCCCAACCACCCTCTTGCTTGTCGATCTCGGGGCCAAAGGTATGGCCCGAGGCCTTCAGCGGCAGGATAGTGCCACGGTGCTGACCGATGTCGGTAAACAGCGTGCAGCGCGCGCCCTCGGCGAACCTGGAGTTCCAATGCCCGACCGGAACCAGTTGCAGGCGCCCGTTCGGCTTCAACGCCTTGACCATCGCCCCGAGGGTATCGATGTGCGCGACGATGGCCTTGTTCGGCCGTGCGGCCTCGCCCTTCAAGGTCGCACGGATGGCGCCGCGGCGGGTCAGCTCGAAGGGCACGTCAAGGCGCTCAAGCTCCTCGCAGACAAGGTGCACAACACGGTCGGTGTAGCCGGCCGGGCTGGGCGTAAAGAGGAGTTTGAGCAGGATATCGAGCAGGTACTCGGTATCGATTCGAAGATGCTTCAAGCGGTGAGCTCCCGGGCTGCGGTCTGCGGAAAGAGCAGGTCGACGAAGCGTTCGGCGGTCGGTTGAGGCTCGTGGTTGGCTAGCCCCGGCCGCTCGTTGGCCTCGATGATCACATAATCGGACGCGGTCACGTCCGGAACTAGAAAATCCAGGCCCGTGACAGGAATGTCAAGTGCCCGGGCGGCCTTGCAGGCGGCTTGCGCCAGCGCCGGGCTCAGATCAGCCGTCACGTCATGGATGGTGCCGCCGGTGTGGAGGTTGGCGGTCTTGCGAACAACCAGCGTTTGGCCGTAGGGCAAGGTCTCGCCCATCTTGAAGCCGGCCTCGCGCACGCAGCGCTCGGTCTCATCATCGACCGGGATGCTGGACTCGCCGCTGGTCGCGGCACGGCGGCGACGGCTCTGGATCTGGATCAGCTCGCTGATGCTGTGCGCGCCGGTGCCGACGATCTGCGCCGGCTTGCGGATGGCTGCAGCCACGACCTGATAATCGATCACGATGATACGCAGATCGGCGCCGCTGCAGAATTGCTCGAGGATCACCTGCTCGCAGATGCGTCGTGCATTCTTGATCGCGCGCTCGAGATCGTTCGGATCGCGGATGTCGACACTGATGCCCGCGCCTTGCTCGCCACGCGCAGGCTTCACCACCACGCTGCCATGACGTGTCAGGAAGGCCTCGGCCTGATCGAGCGCCTCGTAGGCGCATTGGTCCGGCACCTTCAGGCCGGCACCGCGCAGCAACCGCTGGGTGACGGCCTTGTCGTCGCAGCGGCTCATGGCGACGGCCGTGGTCAGCTCACTGAGCGACTCGCGGCAGACGATGCGCCGCGCGCCCAGCCCCAACGCGAAGTAGCCAGCCTCGGCATCGATCACCTCAACCCCGATCCCGCGCCGTCGCGCCTCATTGACGATGATCGCGGCATAGGGATTGAGCTTCGCGGCCGGCTGCTTGCCGATGAATAGCGGCTCGTTGTAGGCGTTCTTGTTCTTCAGCGCAAACACCGGCACGCGCTCGAACCCCAGCTTCTCGTAGAGGCGGATCGCGCCCTTGTTGTCATGCATGACCGAGAGGTCCAGAAAGGCGCGGCCGCGCGCCTGATAGAACTCGGCCACCTGCCGTACCAGCGCCTCCCCGATGCCCGGATAGGGGGCCTGGGCATCGACGGCCAGCGCCCAGAGGCTGGCCCCGCGCTCGACATCGCTGAAGGCCTCGACATGGTCGATTCCATTGACGCAGCCGAGGATGCCGCCGTCCTGCTCGTCCTGCGCCACCCAGAATTGCACCACCCGCGAGGCACGCTGCTTCCAGATGTAGTCAGCGCTCGGTGGCACCATGCGTCGCGATGCATAGAGTCGGTGCACCGCCTCGGCATCGGCGCGGCTATTGAGCAGGCGCACGACGAAGCCCTTGGGCCGGCGCGGGGAGTACTGATAGCGATCCAACCAGAGGCGAAAGGTGTGCGAAGGATCAAGGAAGAGATCCTGCGGTGCGTAAGAGAGCACGACGTGCGGGTCGCGCAGATACATGGCCACATCGCGCCGGCCATCGCCCTCCTGCTGCAGGCACTGCGCCAGGCGCTGCGGATCATTGAAGGTCTGGCCGAAGATCAGCCGGCCCCAGCCGCAGTCCACCGCCGTTTCGGACCAGATCTCGTTCTCGTGTCGGCGCTTGTTGTCCCAGCTACTCACCGACTGCGCCCGCTGACGTTCGAGCCGGTGATGGATGTGCTCTCGCGTGCTCATTGCGCTGTCCCCTCGTCCGGTTTCTCCGGTTATCTGCTCTCGTTACAACATCCGTCGCAGGTCGAGCACTCTAGAGACCCTGCTCCTGCAGCCAAAGTTCTAGTAGCGTCACCTGCCACAATTTGGAGCCACGCAACGGTGTGATGTGCTCATCTGGTGCATCGAGCAACTGCTGCACATAGGCCGGCTGGAACAGCTCGCGCTCGCGCGCACGCTGACTGAGCACCGTCTCGCGCATCATCTCGAGCACCTCGCCACGCGGATACTTCAGGGCGGGAACCGGGAAATAGCCTTTCGGCCGATCGATGACCTCACTCGGGATGATTCGCCGCCCGACCGCCTTGAGTACACATTTGCCCTCATCGCAAAGTTTATGCCGCGCCGGAATCCGTGCCGCGAGCTCGACCAGCTCATGATCGAGGAAGGGCACGCGCGCCTCTAGGCCTGCCGCCATGGTCATGTTGTCGACGCGCTTGACCGGATCATCGACCAGCATGATCTGTTGGTCGATCCGCAGCGCCTTGTCGACCGCCGCCTCGGCGCCCGGGAGCGCGAAATGATTGCGGATGAAGGCGCGGCTATAGTCGTCGCCATGCAGGCGCGGATGCACCGCCTGTCGATATTCGGCATGCTCGCGGTCGCAGAACACGCGGGCGTAATCGGCGGCCGGGTCCTGGCTCTCGAGCATCGGCGGATACCAGTGATAACCACCGAAGACCTCGTCGGCGCCCTGCCCGCTCTGCACCACCTTGACGTGCTTGGCGACCTCTTGCGAGAGCAGATAGAAGCCAATGACGTCGTGGCTGACCATCGGCTCTGACATCGACCGCACGCAGCCCGGCAGACTCGAGAGCAGCCGATTGCGTGAATCGACCTGGATCTTGTGATGATCGGTCGCGTAGTGCTTGGCGATGATGTCCGAGTACTGGAACTCGTCGCCCGCCTCATCACCGACGCTCTCGAAGCCGACCGAAAAGGTGTTGAGTCCGCGCTGACCTTGCTCCGCCAAGAGCCCGACGATGAGGCTCGAGTCGAGTCCTCCGGAGAGGAGCACACCGACGTCGACATCGGCAACGAGACGACGATCAACGGCCGTGCGCAGCGACGCCAGGACCTGATCCTGCCAATCCTCAAAGCTCATCGCCTGTTCGTCCGGGCTGGCGACGAAGCTCGGCTGCCAGTATTGATGCTCGCGCCCCTGGCCGTCGGGCTCGCTCACCCGGATGGTCGCCGGTGGCAGCTTGCGCGCACCGCGCAGGATGGTATGCGGGGCTGGCACCACGGCGTGAAAATGCATGTAGTAATGGAGCGCGACCGGGTCTAGGTCGGTGTCGATGCCGCCGGCGGCGAGCAGCGCCGGCAGGCTCGAGGCAAATCTCAAGGCGCCGGGGAGCTCGGCGTAGTAAAAGGGCTTGATGCCAAGGCGGTCGCGCACTAGGGTCAGCCGTCCGCTGTCGCGCTCGGCGATCGCAAACGCGAACATCCCATGGAAGCGATGCACGCAGTCTGCCCCCCAGGCATGGAAGGCCTTGATGATCACCTCGGTGTCGCTGTGCGAGAAGAACCGATAGCCCTTGCCGCTGAGCTCCTCGCGCAGCTCCTTGTAGTTGTAGATGCAACCGTTGAAGGCAATCGTCAGCCCAAGCTCGCTATCGACCATGGGCTGATTGCCATGGGGACTGAGGTCAATGATGCTGAGCCGGCGATGGCCGAGTGCGATCTGCGCTTGCTGGAACACACCGCTGCCATCAGGACCGCGGGCCTGCATGCTCTGGTTGACGGCTGCCAGCGCACCAAGATCGATCGCTTGACCATCGAAGCGGATCTCACCGCAGAATCCACACATCTGGAAATCCTCGAGACTAGGGTTGTTCAGAGCGCCGCGAGCCGAGGAGCCAAGGCCTGCAGGCTCGACGGAGCAGAGAGAAAGGTGCCGAGCAACGCGCACTGCGGCACGAGCACGGACCGAGATGCGATCGGCCGGAATGCGGGCTGTAGGCGCCGTTCATGGGTCGTGGCGCGTCCCGCTGGGAGCAGAGTGGCGGAGCTCGGATGAGGCGACTCCGGTTGGTTTGATCGCGCGAGCGCGGTTGCCGTCGCGGTGAATCACGAGCCAGAAGGCCCTGTTTCGATCCGCCATCTTAACGAATCCACACTCCAGGTTCCATCGCCACCCCGATTCGCGAGCCCCAGACGACGCCGCACTGGTCGCATTCGGATGCGAGGAGCCCTACTCTTGATTAGCATGAATGTCGAGCACCCACTCGGGTGTCTCGCCAGATTGGAAGACTGTTCTATGCCCGTTAAAAACAAACTCTCGCGTCTAAGCACTGATGGACATTACGCCGATAGCTTCGAGCCGATCGACGAGCAGGAGGTCTACGACGCGCGCAAAGAGCACCTCGTTCACGAGCTGCTGACCGAGATTGGCGAGGACCCCCAGCGCCAGGGCCTCAAGCGCACCCCGTTGAGGGTGGCGAAGGCGATCGACTTCCTCACCAGTGGCTATGCCCTCTCGGCCGAGGAGATCATCAAAGGCGCCTTGTTCGAGGAAGATGTGCGCGAGATGGTGATCGTGCGCGATATCGAGTTCTACAGCCTCTGCGAGCATCACATGCTGCCCTTTTTCGGCCATGCGCACGTGGGCTATCTGCCCAATGGCAAGGTCGTGGGGCTGAGCAAGATCGCTCGCGTCGTCGATGTCTTTGCGCGCCGGCTCCAGGTGCAGGAGCGCCTGACCAGCCAGGTGGCGAATGCGCTGATGGAGCATCTCGGCGCACACGGTGTTGCGGTGGTGATGGAGGCCAGCCACACCTGCATGATGATGCGCGGGGTGCAGAAGCAGAGCAGCACAACCGTCTCCAGCGCCATGCGTGGCACCTTCGAGTCGGATGCCCGCACCCGCGCTGAATTCATGAGCTTCCTGGACCGTTAGCACCCACTCAAGCACTGAGGCAGCGTTAGAGGCCAGCGCCTGAGAGCACATGGGCTGAATCGCAAGGGCTCGGATCAGCAACGAGCCCGAGCCCTCGTCGACCTCCAAAGCGATTACAACAGCCTCCATAAAAGTAAGTTTTATCAGTCGCTTGCATTAATTCTGCTTGCCGGGTCATGGCCGACGGCCGAAGTCAGGCTAGAATCATGGTTGTCATCGCTCCCATGTCGTCCTGCGCTTCAAGCACGTCATCATGGATCGCTCCAGCGTCAACCCCCTTTCCGGTCGTCCTCCATCCGCCCTCAACGAAGCGCTGCGTCGGCTGCTCCGGCTCATGGCCATCCCCGCCGGCCTGTTGGCAATCAACTCGCTCTATCTGGTTGCGGTGACCCTCTTCGAGCGCCTGAGCGGTCGAACCCTCCAAAACCTGTTCTATCTCGATATGTTCCTGGTCCATCTCGGGCTCGGGCTGTTGCTGCTGATCCCGACCGTCGCCTTTGCCCTGCTGCATGCCCGACGCGCGATCCAGCGACCGAACCGCTATGCAATCCGCGCCGGGCTCGGACTGGCGTTGGCGCTAGTGGCACTCTTCGGCTCTGGGATTCTGCTGACCCGTTTCGGCTTCTTCGAGGTCAATGATCCTGGGGTTCGCCGCGTCGCCTATTGGGTCCACGTGCTGGCGCCGCTCGCGGTGATCTGGCTCTTCACGCTCCATCGACTCGCCGGTCCGCCGTTGCGCTGGCGCGCTGGCGTGGCTTGGGCTGGAGCCGCAGTGATCTTCACCATCACAGCCTTAGCGTTGCATCTAACCGCCCCTCAGGACCCAGATAGCGACCTCAATGTTATGGCGCTCGCTGTGCAATCGGATGCCCTGGCGGAATCGACTGTCACGGCTTCAGACCCGAAGCCCTCGGAACCCGCAAATCTGGGAGGCAACGCAAACACTGATCACAGCCCCTCAGCACCAGGGCAACCAGGGCAACCAGGGCAACCAGGGCAATCAGGGCAACCAAGGCAATCAGGCCGAGCCTTCACGCCAGCGCTAGCCAGCATCCCAGGCAACGGCCGAATCCCAGCCGAGCATCTGATGGGCGATGAGGTCTGTGCCGAGTGTCACAGCGAGATCGCTGAGCGCCATGCCGGCTCGATGCACCGACTCAGCTCGTTCAACAATCCGGCCTACCGCAAGGTCATCGAAGACACCCGCAGCGAGCTGCTGGCCCGCGATGGCAGCGTCCAGGCGACGCGTCTCTGCGCGGTCTGCCACGACCCGGTTCCGCTTTTCTCGGGCCGCTTCGATGATCCCAGCTTTGATCCGGACGCCGATCCAACCGCCGACGCC
>NZ_JBUDPI010000201.1:0-6889 GCF_054919635.1 Halochromatium sp.
GGGAATGGTCAACAGCAGCTGCATCAGCGGGTCTTCGCGCGCGAAGGTCGTCAACTCCGCGTTCAACGCTTCAATGCGCGCATCCAGGCGTTTGAGATCCGCATACAGATCGTGGAGCAGCGCCCGCAGACGATCCGGCAGCCCGTTGTCGCCGTCTTCGAGCACCTCGGGCAAGCCCGCACGCAGCCGGCTGAGGCGTTGCGGCAGGACGATGCCGAACTCCAACAGCATGGCGCGAATGCGATTGCCCAGCGCCGTGCGCTCGCCGATCCAGCCGCTGCGTTGGCGGTGCAGCAGCTGCAGGGTCTGGCGCTCCTCGGGCTCGATCGCCACCGCGCGCTCGCGCACCGTCGGGCGGCTCGCCGCCTCGGCGATGGCCTCGGCGTCAACCGTGTCGTTCTTCTGCGATTTTAGATAGGCCCATCGAGTAGCTCGGATTCTGGGACCAGGACCTCGATCCACAGGCGCTGCTCAGGACCGAGCGGAAAGGGCTTGCGAGCGCCCCAACAGGCCTTGCCCTCGCTGCGGAAGCGGATGAGCTGGGTCGCCTCATCGGCACGGGAGAAAGCCGTCTCGGCGTCGCTCAGCGGTGGCCAGGCGTGATCGCTGGCGCTGCCAGCGGAGCGGTCCTGGGGCAGGCGCTGCTCCCGGGCGTCGAGCTTGCTGAGGCGCGGATCAGGGGGAAGACCGATCAGCTGTGCCTGGTCGTCGAGGACGATGACGCCGCCGCGCTCGGACAGGGCTAGATCGCGGGTGAAGCGCGTGATGTCGAGGAGCAATACGTCGAGTGCGACCACCTGCCGCTCGCCGCCCGGCCCGCGGCTGGCAATCGATGCGGTGATGCCTGACTCCCCGGTGGTCATGAGCTCATAGGGACCAGTCCAGTGCACCTGGGGGTTGCCCTGGGCACCCTCAGCCTTGATCGCGCCCGAGAACCATGGACGCTGACGTGGATCGATATCGGTTGGTTTGACGCTGACGGTTGCTGGCGCCGCTGGGTCACCTTGCCAGGCGAGCCAGCGGGCCTCGCCTGGCTGTGCGGGATCGGTCTGGCGCAGTCGCCAGCCCTGGTGGGTCTGCAACAGCATCAGCTCATGACCCTGCTCATCGGCGAGCAGGAAGGACGAGACCTGTGGCTCGTTGGCGAGCAAGGGCTGCATCAAACGGCGCAGCTGGTCAACCTCATCGAAGCCGAGCAGCCCCGACCGCGCCCAGTCGCGGGTCGCGCCGAGCAGCCGGTCGATGGAGGCGAAGTAGAGCTCGAGCTCGTCGCTGGTCTGCTTAATGCTTTGACGGGTGAGGGAGCGGGCCATGTCCTCGGCCGCCATGCGGGTGGCGAACATGGCGGTCGCCGTGACCACAAGACCCAGTGGCAGCAAGACGGCGAGCAGGTTTCGCAGCAAACGCCGCTGCAGGGGAACAGTCCGCATCGAGACGAGCGCTTGGGTCATTTTGGACGATAGCGGTCTATCTGCTCCTGAAGCGAACATCGAGGTTGATACTTGGGTGCGGCCTATTCGATCGCCATTGACGACCTGAGGAGCGGCCGACGCCGGTCTGAGCCTACCAGCCCTGACTGCTAAGGTAACCTCTATGGCACCGACCCGACGACCCCCGACGCGAGTCCCGCTCAGCGATTGGCCGAGACGGGCGCTCGATTGGCTCTGCGCTGGACGCTCGGACTATCGCGCCTTTCAGGAGCGCAAGCGGACGCGCATTTACCGGCGCAATCGGACGTCCTGTCTCTATGCCTGGGCGGCGGCTGCGGCGCTGCTTCTGGTGTGCGGTGGTGTCAGTTGCCTGGTCACGATTGGGTTGGTGACGACGCTGATCTGCTTCCTGCTGCTGGACCCAGAGTAGTGCGGGCGCCGATCCCTCGAGCCGCGGCGCTATCGCCCTGAACCAGGCGCCCTGAACCAGGCGCCCTGAACCTGGCGCCCTGAACCTGGCGCCCTGAACCTGGCGCTCTGAACCTGGGCGATGCCGACTGTCTAACCCTGGGTCGTTGAGGGATTAGCGCTGACCGCATAGGTAGGCGACGGGGTGAGCGACTGGCTCGGTGGTCTTGGTTTCGCACCGGTTTGGTGCGATAACTTGACGCAAGGGCACCTGAAGCTGGCATCATCGGCTGCGGAGCCTCGCTGTCACCGCGCGACATTGACGCGTGGCGCAGAGATTGCAGAGGCTGTAAGAGGCGGTAATGGTTTGCCAACGGCAGCTCCGCGGTCGGGTCTGGTGTGCTGCGAGATGTCAGTCCTGCGCCGGCGGCAAACCGGCTAGCTCGATCCCCGATTGACCAACCGTTGCAGCCCTTTGGGCTGTGAGCGCGTGAGCAAAGAGGAGCTTGCATAACAGGCTTTGGGCGTTCATCTCTGACCAAGTCCCAAGTCCCAAGGCCGAACGAACAGACTAACGGGCGCGTCAGCGCAGTGGCTCAGCAAGCCGCGCGTTCAGGCAGCGCCTCCCGATCGTGACTTCCGAGCGAGGTATCCTGAATGTCGATCTTTGAGCGCTACCAGGCCAGATATGAGTCTTCCCGCGAGGAAGACATGAGCCTTCAAGAGTATCTGGAGCTGTGCAAAAGCGACCCGATGGCCTATGCGGGGTCTGCTGAGCGCCTGTTGGCGGCGATCGGCGAGCCCGAGCTGATCGATACCCATAACGATCCGCGACTGAGCCGAATCTTCCAGAACAAGGTCATCAAACGCTATCCGGCCTTTTCGGACTTCTACGGGATGGAGGAGGCGATCGAGCACCTCGTCTCCTACCTCAAGCACGCGGCGCAGGGGCTCGAGGAGAAGAAGCAGATCCTCTACCTCCTCGGCCCTGTCGGGGGTGGCAAGTCATCGCTGGCCGAGAAGCTCAAGGAGCTGATGCAGCAGATCCCCTTCTACGCGATCAAAGGCTCGCCGGTGTTCGAATCGCCGCTCGGGCTATTCTCGCCCGAGGAGGACGGCAAGATCCTGGACGAGGACTACGGCATCCCGGCGCGCTGCCTGCGCAACATCATGTCGCCTTGGGCGGTGAAGCGGCTGCAGGAGTACAACGGCGATATCACCAAGTTCCGCGTCGTCAAGCTCTATCCGTCGATCCTCGAGCAGGTTGCGGTCGCCAAGACCGAGCCGGGCGACGAGAACAACCAAGACATCTCGGCACTGGTCGGCAAGGTCGATATCCGCCAGCTCGAGCACTATGCGCAGAACGATGCCGATGCCTATAGCTACTCGGGCGCGCTCTGTCGGGCCAATCAGGGCCTGATGGAATTCGTCGAGATGTTCAAGGCGCCGATCAAGGTGCTGCATCCATTGCTCACCGCGACCCAGGAAGGTAATTACAACGCCACCGAAGGCCTGTCGGCGCTCCCGTTCCAGGGCATCATCCTGGCGCATAGTAACGAGTCGGAGTGGCAGTCGTTCCGCAACAACAAGAACAACGAGGCCTTCCTCGATCGCGTCTTCATCGTCAAGGTGCCGTATTGCCTGCGCGTGACCGAGGAGAAGCAGATCTACGACAAGCTGCTGCGTCACAGCTCGCTGAACCAGGCGCCTTGCGCACCGGGCACGCTCGAGATGATGGCCCAGTTCTCGGTGTTGACGCGGCTGAAGGAGCCGGAGAACTCGAGCATCTTTTCGAAGATGCGCGTCTACGATGGCGAGAACCTCAAGGACACCGATCCGAAGGCCAAGTCGGTCCAGGAGTACCGCGATTACGCGGGGGTTGATGAGGGCATGTCCGGGATCTCGACGCGCTTCGCGTTCAAGATCCTGTCGCAGGTGTTCAATTTCGATCACACGGAGGTTGCTGCCAACCCGGTGCATCTCCTTTACGTGCTCGAGAAGCAGATCGTGCGCGAGCATCTGCCGCAAGAGGTCCAGGACCGCTACTTCGGGTTCCTCAAGCAGTACCTGGCGCCGCGCTATGCCGAGTTTATCGGCAAGGAGCTGCAGACCGCCTACCTCGAGTCCTATGCCGAGTACGGGCAGAACATCTTCGACCGTTATGTGACCTATGCCGACTACTGGATTCAGGATCAGGAGTACCGTGACCCGGATACCGGTGAGATGATGGACCGTGGCTCGCTGAATGAGGAGCTGGAGAAGATCGAAAAGCCGGCCGGCATCTCGAATCCGAAGGACTTCCGCAACGAGATCGTCAACTTTGTGCTGCGGGCGCGGGCCAACAACAATGGTGCCAACCCGCGTTGGACCAGCTACGAGAAGCTGCGGGTGGTGATCGAGAAGAAGATGTTCTCGAACACCGAGGAGCTGCTGCCGGTGATCTCGTTCAACACTAAGGCGTCGAGCGACGAAAAGAAGAAGCACGAGCAGTTCGTCGACCGGATGGTCGAGAAGGGGTATACACCCAAGCAGGTGCGTCTCCTCTCCGAATGGTATCTGCGCGTGCGCAAGTCGCAGTAGGTCAAGGTGTCCGCCGGCGCGCAGACCAAGCGCGCCAACGGCGGACGAGCAACCGGAATCAAATGCCTGTCTATGTCTCATTTCATCGACCGCCGGCTCAATAGCAAGAACAAGAGCACTGTCAATCGGCAGCGGTTCTTGCGGCGTTACAAGACACAGCTCAAGCGGGCTGCGTCCGAGGCCGTGAATCGCCGGAGCATCACCGACATCGATGGTGGTGAGCAGGTGGGTATCCCATCCAAGGACATCTCGGAGCCGCAGTTCCATCACGGCTCCGGTGGTCAGCGCGATATGGTCCACCCTGGCAACAAGGAGTTCGAGGCCGGGGATCGGGTGCAGCGCCCAGAGGGTGGTCAAGGTCAGGGTGCCGGGCAAGGGCGCGCCGGTCGGGGCGGGGCCGGCGAGGACGATTTCGTCTTCGAGCTCTCGCGCGAGGAATTCCTCGATCTGCTGTTCGATGATCTCGAGCTCCCCAATCTTGTCCGCAATCAGCTTGTCGGCACCACCGAGTTCAAGACGGTGCGCGCTGGCTATGCGACCGAGGGGGCGCCGACCAACATCGATGTCGTGCGCTCGTTGCGCGGTGCCATCGCTCGCCGCACGGCCTTGGGTGCGCCTTATCGCGGTCGGATTCGCGAGCTGGAGGAAGAGCTGGCCAGGCTCTTGGCGTCCGGCGTCGAGGAGACCGACGCCCAGATCACGGCCCTGCGCGAGGAGATCGATCGGCTCAAGACCCGAATCGCGGCCTTGCCTTTCATCGACACCTTCGATCTGCGCTATCAGTCGTTCACCAAGCAGCCGGAGCCGACCAGCAAGGCGGTGATGCTCTGCATCATGGATGTGTCAGGCTCGATGGATCAGGTGCGCAAGAATCTCGCTAAGCGCTTCTTCATCCTGCTCTACCTGTTCCTGCAGCGAAACTACGACAAGATCGACGTCGTCTTTATCCGCCATCACACCATTGCTCAAGAGGTCGACGAGCAGGAGTTCTTCTACTCCCGCGAGACCGGCGGGACCGTGGTCTCGAGTGCGCTGCAGCTCGCCTATGAGGTGATTCGCGACCGCTACGACTCGGAGACCTGGAACATCTATGCCGCTCAGGCCTCGGACGGCGATAATTGGGACTCTGATTCGAGCATCTGTCGGGACCTCCTGGTTCAGAATCTGATGCCGCTGATTCGCTATTACGCCTATGTCGAGATCACCCCGCGGCAGCACCAAAGCCTTTGGTATGCCTATCAGGATGTGAAGGCGATGTTCTCACACTTTGCAATGGAAGAGATCAACGGCGCCGACGACATCTTCCCGGTCTTCCGCGAGCTCTTTAAACGCCAAGAGGCTTAGTCTTAGATCGTTATGGCAAGCAACCAGATCATCTCTGAAGGCTCAGAGTGGACCTTTCCACTGCTGAAGCGCTTTGACAAAGAGATCGCCCGGGTCGCCCACGAGGAATTCGGGCTCGACACCTATGCCAACCAGGTCGAAGTGATCTCCTCGGAGCAGATGATCGATGCCTATTCCTCAGTTGGGCTGCCGATCAACTACCATCACTGGTCTTACGGCAAACAGTTTGTTGCGACCGAGCAGACCTATCGGCGCGGCCAGATGGGGCTGGCCTATGAGATCGTGATCAATTCTGATCCCTGCATCGCCTATCTCATGGAAGAGAATACATTGCCGATGCAGGCGTTAGTCATTGCCCATGCCTGCTACGGGCACAATAGCTTCTTTAAGGGCAACTATCTCTTCCAAACCTGGACCAGTGCCGATGCGATCATCGACTACCTGGTCTTCGCGCGAAACTATATCGCTGAGTGCGAAGAGCGCTACGGAACCGAGGAGGTCGAGCTGCTGCTCGACTCCTGCCATGCGCTGATGAACTACGGAGTCGATCGCTACCGGCGGCCATCGCCCTTGTCGATGTCGGAAGAGAAGCGTCGTCAGGCCGAGCGTGAGGCCTATCTGCAATCGCAGGTCAATGACCTCTGGCGGACCTTGCCCGTGACAGATAAGGAAGAGGGGCGTCTGGATGAGCGGCGCTATCCGGCGGAGCCGCAGGAGAACCTGCTCTACTTCATCGAGAAGAATGCGCCGCTGCTCGAGCCTTGGCAGCGTGAGATCGTTCGCATCGTGCGCAAGGTTGCGCAGTACTTTTACCCACAGCGCCAGACCCAGGTGATGAACGAGGGCTGGGCGACGTTCTGGCATTACACGCTACTGAATCGCCTCTATGACCAGGGGTTCGTCGGGGATGGCTTCATGATCGAGGTGTTGCAGTCGCACACCAACGTCGTCTATCAGCCCCCCTTCGACTCGCCTTACTACAGCGGTATCAACCCCTATGCCTTGGGTTTTGCGATGATGCGCGACATTCGACGCATCTGTGAGGAGCCCACCGACGAGGATCGCTACTGGTTCCCGGATATGGCCGGGCAAGACTGGCTCCAGGTGCTCGACTTTGCGATGCGCAA
>NZ_JBUDPI010000202.1:0-6872 GCF_054919635.1 Halochromatium sp.
CCCGCAGCCCCGCAGCACGCCAGGCGGCGCGACGAAGCTGGTATGATCTTTTGATCATTTCTGCTTATTGCTGCTGCTGATGGCCCATATTCCCGACGGCGTCCTTTCCGCACCGGTGCTTGTGACCGGCACGCTGGTCTCGACCGGCCTGCTTGCGATCGCGCTGCGGCAACTGCGTGAGGCCGAGCTGCCGCAGGCGGCGGTGTTGGCGGCGGCCTTCTTCGTCTCCTCGCTGATCAGCGTACCGCTCGGCCCGAGTAGCGTGCATCTGCTGCTGAATGGGCTGATGGGGCTGCTGCTCGGTTGGGCAGCCCTGCCGGCGATCTTCGTTGCCCTGTTGCTGCAGGCCGTCTTTTTTGGCTTTGGCGGTTTGTTGGTGCTCGGCGTTAACACCATGAATCTTGCGCTGCCCGCGCTGGTTGTGGCGTTGCTGCTGCGGCCCGCCTTGCGACGGGTGTTGAGCTCGATGCCAAGCGCAGACCTGGGCGGGAGTGCTGATGACGGTGCCAGTCCCTGCAGTTTCGAGAGCGAGGTCGTGAGCGGTGCCGGGAGCGAGGTCGGGAGCGAGATCGGGAGTCCCCGGCAGCGTCACCAAGCCTTCGTCATTGGCTTAGGGGCTGGGATGCTTGGCGTGGTGCTCACCGCCGTGATGCTGTCGGGGAGCCTATTAGCCAGTGGCGAGCCGTTCGGGCCGGCCGCGCGGGTGATCGCCATCACCTTCGTTCCCTTGGCGTTGATCGAGGGGCTGCTCACTGGCATCGTTGTCGCCTTCTTGTTGCGGGTTGAGCCGGCCCTGTTGAGGTTGGATGAGGTGCGCCGTGGCTCCTAGCGCTCAATACGAGTACCTGCCGCGCTGGCGCGGCGTGGGGACCAGGCGGCGTCTGCTGATCGCGCTGTCCCTCTTGATCCTGAGCAGCCCGTCGCAGGCCCATCGGCTGCAGGTCTTTGCGAGCGTCGATGGTGCGGAGATCCAAGGGCGAGTCTATTTCGTTGGTGGTCATCCGGCCCGAGGTGTCGACGTCGAGTTGCTCGACGCTGATGGCAAAGCGGTGGCGGAGCTGGGCGCGAGCGACGACGGTCGCTTTCGCCTTCGAGCGCCGGCCGCACAGGATTACCGAGTGGTCGCTCAGACCGGCGATGGCCACCGCGCCGAATGGCCGATTGCGGCCTCTGAACTGGTTGGTGCGTTAAAGGGCTCGGCCCCGTCGCTTGAGGACACTGACCGCGCGGCCGGCGCGCCCAGCAATCGTCACAGCAGCTTGAATCCTCCGGCAGGCCCGGAGCGCAGCGCTCGCTCAGAGGTCTCTCCGTGCTCTTGCGCGGGTGCGGATGACGAGCCGGCGCTGAATGCTCTGATCGAGAGGGCGATTGAGCGCGGGATTGAGAGGTCGATCGAGCCCGGTTTCGAGCAGGCGGTCGAGCAGGCCGTGGCGCGGCAGGTGCTGCCACTGCGTGAGGCACTGGCCGAGGCGCAGGCGAAGGCCTCGATTCGCGACATTATTGGTGGGCTTGGCTATATTGCCGGCCTTGCTGGGCTTGGCCTCTGGTGGACGCGACGTCGGGAGCGGCAGCGGCGGTCCGTTCTGGACAAGCCGGATGGCTGAGCCGCCAACGCCAAAACAAACCGGACCCGACCAAGCCGATTCCGCTCGATCCGGGACTGCGCCAGGCGAATCGGCGCAAGGCGACCTCGGCCAGACTGCGTCCGGCATCGGCTTGCTCGAACAGGCCTTCGGAGAACGGTCAGACCGACTGGCGGCATTCGATCCGCGCGCTCGCGTCGTGCTGGCGGTTCTATTCGCGACCACGGTGGTCTCATTGCAGTCGCTGACCATGGCGGCCTTGGCCTTGGGTGCGGCGAGCCTGGTCGCCTGGCTCGGCGGTGTGTCGCTGCAACGGCTGCGCCATCTACTGCCGCTCGAGCTGCTGATGGTGGTGCTGCTGTTGACGCTGCCGTTCTCGGTGCCCGGTACGCCGCTGCTTCAGCTCGGGCCGCTGGTGGCCAGCGCCGAGGGGCTTGGGCTCGCACTGCTGATCCTGCTGAAGGCGAATGCGGTCGTGCTGATCCTATTTGGGATGGTGGGCTCGCTGGGTCCCGGCCCGACGGTCCATGCGCTGGCGGGGCTCGGCATGCCGACCAAGCTCTGCCAGCTGCTGTGGCTGACCTTGCGCCAGATCGAGCTGGTTGGCGATGAGTACCGCAGGATGCGTCTGGCCATGCGGGCTCGCGCCTTCGTACCGCGCAGCGACCGACACAGCTGGAACGCGCTCGGCTGGCTCATCGGCATGCTGTTGGTGCGCAGCCTGGCGCGCGGTCAGCGGGTTGCCGAGGCCATGCGCTGCCGGGGCTTCGACGGCCAGCTGCGGTTGCTGCAGCGATTCCACTGGCAGCGATGCGATACGCTCGTACTGGTTGGGGCGCTGACGCTGCTTGCGGCGGTGCTGCTGGCGGACGCTGGGGTTGTTCATGTTCTCTAAGCGGGCTCTCGCCGAGTCTTTGGCGGAACCGGCTGTGGATTGCCGTTTAACGAGGTTGCATGCAATGACAGGTCGGCGATTGGATTCAGCGGACACGGCCGGTGCTGATGTAGCCAATGCAACCGGTGAGAGCGGTGACCTACTTGTCGAGCTAGCCGGTGTGACCTTCGGCTATGGGGCAAACCCCCTCCTGAATGGGCTCAATCTGCGCATTGGTCGGCGCGAGCGGGTGGCCTTGATTGGCTCGAATGGCGCTGGCAAGAGCACCTTGCTGAAGCTGATCGTCGGCTTGTTGAACGCGAGTGCCGGTGAGATTCGGGTGCTGGGCGGGGCCTGTCGCTCCGAGGCCGACTTCCGTCGCGCGCGCACCAAGATTGGGCTGGTGTTTCAGCACAGCGATGATCAGTTGTTTTGCCCGACCGTGCTCGATGATGTTGCCTTCGGGCCACTGAATCTGGGCTATTCGCCATCGGAGGCCGCTGCGATGGCTGAGGGCACGCTCGCTGCGCTGGGTCTCCAGGGCTATGGTGCGCGCGTGACCCATCGGCTCTCTGGCGGTGAGAAACGGTTGGTGGCCTTGGCGACCGTGCTGGCGATGGACCCGGAGCTGCTGTTGCTCGATGAGCCGACCAGCGGGCTCGATACGACCAGCGAGGCACGGCTGCTTGAGCATCTGGAGGCGTTGCCGCAGGCGATGTTAATCGTCTCTCACGAGCAGCGGGTGCTCGAGCGCCTCAGCAGCCGGGCCCTGTTGCTGCAAGACGGGTGCCTGATTGACGCCGAGCTGCATCGGCACCCGCATCAGCATCGTCATGCACACCTGCATCTACATGCGGCGGGCCTAGCGACTGACCATGACCACCTGAGTGATCTACCGCTGCATGCACACGAACATCTTGGTGAGGAGTGACCGATGATCGATCAGCCCGAAGATCAGCCCGAATTGCTGAAGGCGAAGCTCGGCGGCGAGACCGCTAAGATTCGCTGGCGCGAGCTGCAGCGGTTTTTTGCCCAGGGCCGTGCCATCCATGTCCGGCCAGGCATGGACCTCATCGAGGTTGCGCTGGCCGTCAATCGCGACCACGCCCAGCAGGTTCAGCACTGGATGCAGGGCGGTCAGATCGAACGCGTCAGCGATACCCAGGCCCGTGGCTGGATCGAGGCCGATGCCTTGGTCTGGGCTGTGGTGATTCGGCCCTGGCTGCTGGTACAGCCGCTTGCGGATGGCGTCGAGGTTAAGTCGAGCTCGGCAGCGCCCTCAGCCCCATCGCGTCCAGATACGCCAAGCTGCTAGCGGTCTGGGTGTAATCGGTGACCGCCTGTTTCAGCGTGCGTGCTGGCAGCGGGTTTTCAAGGGTTTGCAGCATTGCACTCGCCATCGCGCCGCTGTCGCCAACCGGGACCAGTGGGCCGTAGCGGCCATCGGCAAGGATCTCACGTGGGCCGCTTGGGCAGTCGGTGGAGACCGACGGGATGCCAAGCGCGAGCGCCTCGGTGAGCACGTTGGGTGAGCCTTCCCAGGCTGATGAGAGCACGAACAGATCGGCTCGAGCGAGCCAGCAGTAAGAATTGGTCTGAAACCCCGGCAAGTCGAGATCCCCATCAGGCCCGAGCCGTAGCCCGAGTCCGATGGCGAGCTCCTCAACTGCACGCCGGCCACGGCCCCCGCCGAGGATCAGGAGCCGGCAGGGGCGTTTTTGCCGGGCGAGGTGGAAGGCACGCACGAGGGTCGGGAAGTCCTTCTGACGCTGGAACCGGCCGGCACCGATGATCACCGGTATCGATTTAGTCTCGACCAGCCACGGGTGAGGGCTGGGGGCCGCTGCAAGCTCGGCTAGCTGCGGTCTGATCACCGGGTTGCGAATCACGCGGATCTGGCTGCGGGGTAATCGAGCGATCTGCGCCGTATCCGCGGCAACCCCCTCGGAAACGGCGACGACCGTCTCAATGGCTGGATACAGCAGTCGGATCGGTGCCAGCCGCAGCCAGCGTCGAGCGAGGCTGCTGCCGGAAAGAGCGGCGGAGAGATTGGTGCCGAGCCGCAGTACCAAACGGGTGTCCGTGCGTGCAAGGGCGCGCGCGATCACGGCGGCACGACCGGCGCGATCCTTGACAGCGAGCAGCACTGGCGGGCGCTCGCGGTGCAGCCAGCGCGCCAGCGCAAAGGTTGCCAGCAAGGTATGTGCGGGGCGAAGGGGGATGCAGCGCACGCTTTCCGGCAACTGCTCGAGCGCGGCGCTGCTCGCGCGCACCAGCAGCAGGTCGATGGCGAAGCCTTGGTCGCAGAAGCCCTGGATCAAGTGAGCTAGCATTCGCTCGACACCGCCTTGCCCAGAAAAAGAGGCGAAGATGGCGATCCGGGTTGATGGCGCCGGCATGCGCTTGGCAAGCGTCTTGGGTCGAGCGGGGAGGGTAACGAGCGGGCGTTGAGACGAATCCGTCAGGCAGCGCTGCTCTGCGCGCTGTCGGCAACCTCAAGCAGGCAATTCGGGCAGAGGCAATCGTCGTATTGGTCCTTCAGGATCTTCAGCACCGGCAGCGAGACCTTGATGGCGACGCAGTCGCAGTTGCGCAGGTCGTCGACCTTGCATTCAAAGTCGCTGCCGCAGCGCGGGCAACGCTTGGTGCCGTCAGTGATGGGCTGATCCCAGGTCATGAGCTCGTCCTCGCGGTCAGGGTCTATGGGCTGGTCGTTATGAGCGATTAGAGCCTAGATGGAGCAGGATACGCTCGATTCCAGCGCCTAGGGTCTAACGCAGGGGTCTAACCCAAGCGTCTAACTGAAGTCGCCTCGGCGCCCTGCTTCGGTGATCAGCGAGACCGCGGGATGCTTGATGCGACGCTCGGCGGTGATCGCGTAGAGCCGCTCCTTGAGCTCGGGCGCGCGGCCAATGACGCGCACCCGGTACTTGGCAAGGACGTCGGCCTCGACCGATTGGGGCGCGGTGAAGATGCCGGCTCCGGCCTCACCGAAGGTCTTCATCAGGGCGCGGTCTTCGATCTCGGCGACGATCCGCGGCTGCAGCCTTTCCCGCTCGAGCCAGAGCTCGAGCGCCCGCCGCAGCGCGCTGCCGCTGCTCGGCATGAGCATCGCAGCGCCCTGTAGGCTCGCCGGGAAGCCCGCGCTCAGTCTCTCGGCATCGGCCTCAGCGGCGAAGAAGCAGGTTGTCGATTCGCCGAGTGGATGGCTGAACGCACGAATATTCAGTGCCGGGCTCATCGGGCAGTCGGCGAGCACCAGGTCGAGCTTATGCACCGAAAGCTCGGCCAGCAGGTCGACCAAGGGGCGCTCGGCACAGGTCAGACGAACCGGCTCTGGCATTCGCATCACCGGTGCTAGGACCCGGTGTGTCAGGAGCTTCGGCACCACCATGGCGATGCCAACGTTGAGCCGGAGCCCTCCGCTGGGCGTGCGCCCGGCGAGCACGTCTTCGAGCTCATCGCCGAGGCGAAAGATATCGTCTGCGTAGGAAAAGACCAGCTGCCCGGTTTCGGTTAGCGTCAGGCCTCGGCCAGATTTGGCGAACAGTTTGTCGCCGACCTGCTCTTCGAGCTCACGTAGCTGGCCGCTGATGGTCTGCGGGGTGAGGTGCAGGACCTCTGAGGCGCGGGCAATCGAGCCGTGCGTGGCGACGGCCCAGAAGTAGCGCAGGTGCTTAAGATTCAGATGCGGCATCAGGTTTGTGGCAGCGCCAGCTCAGGCGCTGGCGTCAGGCGTTGGCGTCGATGATCACAGGGCTGTCGAGTGGCTCCCCGTCGAGCTTCGTGCGCCCATCGCTGCCCAGTGCCAGCCGACCTTCGGCAAACCAGCGCGCCGCCAGCGGATAGATGCGATGCTCCTGCTCGAGCACCCGCGCTGCAAGTCGGGCCGGATCATCATCGCTGAGCACCCGCACGCGCCCTTGCAGGATCGCTGGCCCGCTGTCGAGCTCAGCGGTCACGAAGTGGACCGTGGCGCCATGCACCGAATCGCCCGCTTCAATCACCCGCTCGTGGGTGTGGAGTCCAGGATAGCTCGGCAGCAGTGACGGATGGATGTTGAGCATGCGGCCTTGCCAGTGCTCGACAAACTCGGCGGTGAGGATTCGCATGAAGCCGGCGAGCGCGATCAGTCCGGGGGCCACTTGGTCTAGAAGATCGTTGAGTGCGGCTTCATAGGCCGCGCGGGTCTCGAAGCCGCGATGGCTCAGGGTCTGCGTCGGTATCCCTGCGCGCTGGGCGCGCTCCAGACCCAAGGCGTCGGCACGGTTGCTGATCACCAGTGCGATCTCGAACGGCGAATCGGCACGCTGGCTGGCATCGATCAGCGCTTGCAGGTTGCTGCCGCTGCCAGAGATCAGTACTGCAAGCCGCAGCGGTTGCTGGTGAGACTCGATCACTGCGCTCACGTCAGG
>NZ_JBUDPI010000203.1:0-6858 GCF_054919635.1 Halochromatium sp.
GATGCGACCGCAGCCTTGCCGACTCGCTCGCGGCCGAGCAGGCGGCCGTCGCGACCTGAGACCCAGTGCAGATAGCCTTCCAGGTCACCCACCACCAGCGCATTGCCGACGACGACCGGTGCCGTCAGCTGCCGATAGCGCAGGGCGTCTTGGCGCCAGCGTCCGGCGCCGTCGGTGGGGTCGGCCGCCCACAGCTGGTCTTCGGAATCGGTGATATAGAGCGACTCTGGCGTTGCCGCCAAGCCGGCATGGGCAGAGAGCTCGCGTCGCCAGAGCACTGCGCCGCTGCCGATATCGACCGCGGCCAGATCCCCGTTGAAGCTGGCGACGAAGACTTGATTGCCGAGCACGACGGGGTCGGTGTCGATGTCGGCGATGCGCTCGAGTTCGGTCCGTCCGCTCGGTGGCGAGACCACGACCTCCCAGATCGGCACCCCCTGTTCTGGGTCCAGGTAGACCAGGCGCCCGCTGGAGAGGCCGACGATGATCCCGTCAGGGCCCGCCGCTGGCGTGCTACTCCCGCGCAGCGTCAGGATCGGTGCCTCATAGCCGAAGCGCCAGCGCTCGCTGCCGTCGCTGAGGTCGAGGCCGTAGACGCTGTCGTCGATGGTGTGGATGACGACCAGGTCGCCGATGATGCGGGGCACCGAGAGGATCTCGCTACCGAGCTGGGCACGCCAGCGCTGGCTGCCGTCTCGGGTCGAGAGGAGGAGGACCTCGCCGTTCGAGGCGCCGATGGCCAGCCGCTCGCCGTCGACGTCCGGACCGCCGCTGAAGGGAAGGCGGGTCTTGCGCTCCCAGAGCACGCGACCATCGGCCGCGTTCAACGCGCTAATGGTTCCACTATGGTCAGCGGCATAGATGCGATTGCCAGCGATGGCGGGACGCAGGCTGAGTGCACGTCCTTCGTTACCCTTGCCGATGCGGGTCGTCCAGACAGTCCGGGCCTGAACCTCCTGCGGTGCCGTCTTGGCGAGCTCGGTGGGTGGATTCGGGTCCTTCTCGCGACCGAGGCCCATCCAGCCAAGGCCCAGACTGCCGCAGCCTTGCAGCAGCAAGGCGCTTGCGAGGGATAGCAGTAGTGCACGGCGCGGGAGCCAAGCGAGTCGATGCGTGTTCATGATGATCAAGAGGTCGGAGCAGGCTCAGCCGGCAGATCTTGGAGCTTGAGCTCGATCAGCCGGGAGAGGCCGGCATTGCCGGCGAGGGCCTCTGCGTAGGCTGCTCGCGCATCGTCGATATGGCCGCGGGCCAGTGCGATATCGCCGCGTAGGCCGGCGAAATCCGCACTGAAGGCGCCGCCGTCGTCGTGTAGCTCGACCACCGCCATCGCTTCGTCGTAGGCATCACTGGCGATCAGGACGCGTGCCAGGCGAAACGCGGCCAGCGTGGCCAAGCTTGGCTCGGGGGCCTTGTCCAGGGCCGAGCGTAAGGCCTCAGCCGCACCGGCAAGGTTATTCTGCTCGACCCGCACCTTGGCCAGCGCGAGATCCGCTAGAGCCGCGTAAGGCGTGCCTGCGTGCTCATCGGCCAAGGCCTCAGCCTGCTTCTCGGCCGATTCGTGCTGCCCGGCGCTCGCCGCCATCAGCAGTTGCTCGAAGGCGAGTGAGGCGTTCTGGCCGACCTGCTCCTGATGATTGACCCAGGCGCGCCAGCCAAACACGGCGACCAGGCCGATGACGATGCCGGCGATGACCGCGGTGCCGTTCTCTTTCCACCATTTCTTGATTGCTTCGACCTTTTCGTCGTCTGTGGTCAGCTCAGCCATGGGTGTCCTCGGTCGGTATTCAGAGAAAATCGGGGAGTCGATCGGCTAGGGCGTCAAGGGCGACGCTGGTTTGCTCGGTCTTGCTCTGCTCGCTCTTGGCCGGCCCGGTGTTGGTCGGGTCGTCGCTGGCGGGGGCACGCAGCGGCTTGATGCCGATGCGCTGCTGAGCCAGCTCGTCGTCGCCGAGTACCAGTGCGACCTTGGCGCCGCTGCGATCGGCGCGTTTGAACTGGCTCTTGAAGCTGCCCCCGCCGCAGTGGCAGAGCAAGCGTAGCTCGGGCAGGGCGTCGCGGATCTGCTCGGCGATCGGCATTGCGGCCGCATTGGCCTGCTCACCGACCGCGATTAGGTAGGCGTCGATGCTTGGCGGTGGCTCGGTTTCACTCAATTCGAGCAGCCGCTCGAGCCCGAGGGCGAAACCGACCGCCGGCGTCGCGCGGCCGCCGAGCTGCTCGACAAGGCCATCGTAGCGCCCACCGGCGCAGACCGTGCCCTGGGCGCCAAGTGCATCGGTGATCCATTCGAAGACGGTGCGGTTGTAGTAGTCGAGACCACGCACCAGCCTGGGGTTGATCTCATAGGCCAGGCCGGCGCGCTCGAGCCCAGCGCAGAGGGCCTCGAAGTGCGCGCGTGAGTCGCTGCCGAGGGCATCGATCAGGCTCGGGGCTTGGGCGATGATCTCAGCAAGATCGGGATTCTTCGAGTCGAGGACGCGCAGCGGATTGGTCTCGAGACGCCGGCGACTGTCATCATCGAGCTGCGCTTCATGCTGGCGCAGGTACGCGACGAGCTGCTGACGATAGGCGGCGCGCTCGGCGCTGTCGCCCAGGCTGTTGAGCTCGAGCCGCAGGTCGGTCAAGCCGAGCGCCTCCCAGAGCCGGCGCGTGAGTAGGATCACCTCAAGGTCGATATCGGGGCCTGTGAGTCCGAAGACCTCGACGCCGATCTGGTGGAACTGACGATAACGCCCGCGCTGCGGACGCTCGCGGCGGAACATCGGGCCGCGATACCAGATGCGGCGCGGCTGATCGAGCAGGCTGTGCTCGATGGCCGCGCGAACGCAGCTCGCGGTGCCCTCGGGCCGCAGGCTGAGCTGGTCGCCGCCGCGGTCCTCGAAGCTGTACATCTCCTTCTCGACAATGTCGGTGACCTCGCCGATCGAGCGTTTAAACAGCTCGCTCTGTTCCACCAGCGGCGTGCGCATCTCTGTGTATCCGTAGCGCTCGAGCAGGGCGCGCGCGCGATCCTCGAGCTGTTGCCAGCGCGCGCTGTCGTCTGGGAGCAGGTCATGCATCCCGCGGATTGCCCGCAGGGGGGTCTGCCTTGTCATCGTGTCTATCCTAGTCGTTCGCTTCGACCGCCGTATCAGGGCTCGGATTGGCGGATTCAGCATCGAATTCCGCAGGATCGAGCTGGAAACGTGCCACGTTGCCGCGGGCGACCGCGTCGAGATCGTAAGCTTGGCCAGCGACCGTCAGCTCGGCAGCGGCGGCATTGCCGATCACGAGCGAGTAAGGGGGCTCGCCGCCGAGTATTTCTCGATCGCCCCGGCTCATCTCGCCGAACAGGAGTACCTCTCCGGTGCTGTCGCGGATATCAACCCAGCAGGTGCCGGTGAAGCTGAGCTCGACGGGCTTGCTGGAGGACTCGCTGCTCTCGGTCCCGGTTTCTGTGCCGTTGTCCGCTGTGGTGTCGGCCGCTAGCTCTAAAATGGTCGGAGTTTCTGTGGTCCCCGCATCCTCGGCGGCGTTGTCTGCTGAGGGGGTTGCCGTCGTTGTGAGGGCTGGGCGCTCGTCATCAGGGCTTGCAGGTGTCGGCAGCGCAGCGACAGCTGGGGCTTGAGTGGGGCCTCGGGCGGCACTGCCGGCGGAGCGATCCGTTAAGATGTCGTCATCTGCATCGACCGTTGCGTCGGTTGGGGCGTCGGTGGCCCGGATGGACCTCGAGGCAGGTCCTTGATCGCCCCGCTCGGCGATCACGACATCGGCGCTAGATTCTGTCGGTGGTGGGCTGGCGGTGCGTAAATCGCTGGCTTCCATCGATGGGGCGTCGATTTCGGTCTCGAGTGCTGTTGCAGCCTCGGTCTCGGCACTCGATGCTTGCGCCGGCCGCTCCGGCGCTCGAGCGTCAAACGCAGAAGAGGGTGCTGGCGATCCTGCTGTGCGGTTCTGATCTGCATCTGGTGGGGCGCCTGCTTGTTCGGCAGCGCTTTGGCCCGGGCGTGAGACCCACCAGCCATAACCACCTGCCACCAGCGCTAGCACAACCAGCACCGCGATCAGGTACACGGCCAGACCACCAGCCTCGTGATCGCTGTCTGCAGCCTCGGTGCGGGCGACATGGCGTGGTGGCGGCTCGGCGTCTGGATGCCGGCGACGAAAGCGCTGGTTCAAAGGCTCGGGATCGAGTCCGACGAGCCTGGCATAGCTGCGGATGTAGCCAGAGACGAAGACGGCGCTGGGCAAACGCGCGTAATCGTCTTGCTCGAGAGCCTCCACGACCTGGGGTGCAATACGCAGGGAGGTAGCGAGCTGGGAGATGTCGAGTCCGCGTGCCTCACGCGCCCGCCGAAGCTGTTGTCCTGGCGAGTCCGCTGACGACGCGCTCGAGTCACCAGCAGGGGTGAGCTCGTCAAGGGTGAGGGCGTCTGCCTTGTCGGCCGTAGTCACAGTTCGATTACCTCAGGAGACTGGGGATAGCGGTTGCGCAGGGCGTTCTCGAGGGTGCGAGCGAGCTTTAGATTGCCGAGCTGACGCTCGATCCGCGCCGCTAACAAGAGCGCTTCCGGGGTGGTTGTACCGGTACGAGAATAACGCGTCATCAAGGAACGTGCGCTCTGATAATCGCCGCGCTGATAAGCAAGCTTGGCTAGCTCGAGAAGCGCGGGCGCGAAATTGGGGTTAAGCTCCAGGGCTTGCTGCAGATAGCGCTCGAAATCACCGCGCCGGCCAGCGCGCAACGAGCAATCCCCGGCGTTCATCAGAGCGACCTCGCGGCCCTGGTAAAGCGGGTCTGCAAGCGCTGCTTGGATCTCGTGAAGGCCAGCATCATGCCGGCCCTCAGCACAGAGCATGGCGCCCCAGGCATTGCGATAATCTGGGTTTCGTGGGGCACGCTTGACGGCCCCCGCAAACCCCTGCTGCGCCCTCTCGCGATCGCCGAGACGCTCATAGACGATCGCGAGGATATAGTGGGCGCGCGCACTCCTGGGGTCCGCGGCTACCGCCTGCTTGGCGCGCCCAAGCGCGGTGTCGAGCTGGCCCCGTTGGATATATTCCGTGGCGAGATCGACATAGAGGTCGGCCGGGCTCTCGCCCTCAGGGACCTCGTTAGACTTCTTGAAGCCACTCGCGCATCCTGCGAGTGACAATGCCAGTGTTAGCGAGCCCAGAGCAACGATAAGCGCCGATCGACGGTGATTCATCGGTTGCATCTGGTGGCGGCATCCGAGGTCAGGCTGCATCAGGGATGAATGCTGACGGGAAGCTCGACGCCAGCGGGACGGCCGACTAGGCTGCGTCTGAGCCGGCGGTTCTGGACCTGACCGATGAGCTGACCGCAGGCTGCAGCGATCTCATCGCCGCGGGTCTTGCGCGTGGTGGCGACCAGCCCGGAGCGTTTGAGCCGTTGCCGGAAGGTCTCGATGCGCTCAGGGTCGCTGGTCTCGAAGCCGCTGTCGGGAAAGGGGTTGAACGGGATCAGGTTGACCTTGGAAGGCGTGCCCTCGAGCAGACGGATCAGTGCCTTCGCATGCCGGTCGCTGTCGTTGACATCCTTGAGCATCACGTACTCCCAGGTGATGCGCCGACGCGGCTCGCCGCGCAGGTAGGCCTTGCAGGCCGGGATCAGCTGTTCGAGCGGATACTTGCGGTTGATCGGGACGATCTCGTCGCGTAATACATTGTCCGGGGCATGCAGCGAAACGGCCAATGAGACATCGCTGACCTCGGCAAGCCGGTAGATGTTGGGCACGATGCCGGAGGTCGAGAGCGTGACTCGGGTCTTGGCCAGCATGTAGGCGAAATCGTCCTGCATGATCGCCATGGCCTTGACCACGGCATCGAAGTTTGCGAGCGGCTCGCCCATGCCCATCATCACGATGTTGGTCGGTGGCTTGCCGAGCGCGCGCGTGGCATGCCAGACCTGGCCGATGATCTCACCGGTGCTCAGGTTGCGACTGAAGCCCTGGCGAGCCGTCGCGCAGAAGCGGCAGTCGAGCGCGCAGCCCACCTGTGATGAGACACAGAGCGTACTGCGGCCCTCCTCAGGGATATAGACGGTTTCGACCCGCTGACCATCATGCAGGTCGAGCAGCCATTTGATGGTGCCGTCGGCGGAGGGCTTCTCGACCGCGACGCGCGGCAGGTCGATCTGGGTCTCGGCGGCCAAGCGCTCACGCAGGGCCTTGGAGAGGTCGGTCATGGCCTCGAGGTCGGAAACGCCGTGCTTGTGCAGCCAACGAAACAGGTTGCGGCCGTGAAAGGGCTTAAAGCCCCAGCCAGCCGTCAGCGCCTCGAAGCCCGGACGGTCGAGATCGAGCAGTGGGACCCGCGCCTGCGGGCTCGTGCTGACAGCGGCTTGCATCAGTCGGGCTCGTCTCAGCGGGTGCGCTTGCAGATGCCATCCGGGAAGAAGAAGCCGATCTCGCGCTCGGCGGTCTCTGGGGCATCGGAGCCGTGCACGGCGTTCTCGGTGAAGGAGTCGGCGAAGTCGGCGCGAATGGTGCCAGGTGCGGCGTTGGCGGGGTTGGTGGCGCCCATCAGCTCGCGGTTCTTGGCGATGGCGTCTTCGCCCTGCAGGGCCATGACGACAACAGGACCGGAGGTCATGAAGCCGACCAATTCGTCGAAAAAGCCCTTGCCCTGGTGCTCGGCGTAGAAGGCGCTGGCCTGCTCTAGGCTCATGTGCAGCATGCGGGCAGCAACGATCTGCAGTCCTGCTTGCTCGAAGCGGCTACAGATGGCACCGATAGCGTTCTTGGCGACGGCATTGGGCTTGATGATGGAGAGCGTGAGCTGCTCGGCCATGGGGACTCCTAAACGGGTTGTCCGATGCGCAGGAGCGGCGCTGAAGCCGGTCAAGGCGTCGGG
>NZ_JBUDPI010000204.1:0-6846 GCF_054919635.1 Halochromatium sp.
GCGTCCGAGCCCGAGGCCGAACCTGGCTCGGGACTCGATGCGGGCACGCGGCAGCGACTGCTCGCGATCGCGCGGCAAT
This sequence comes from Halochromatium sp., assembly GCF_054919635.1. NCBI lineage: Bacteria > Pseudomonadati > Pseudomonadota > Gammaproteobacteria > Chromatiales > Chromatiaceae > Halochromatium > Halochromatium sp. Next base: position 80 of record NZ_JBUDPI010000204.1, read on the forward strand.
CGATTCAACATGGCCTTCAGCATGGATGCGCATTGCCCATCGTTGCTACGCAGGAGGCGCCTGCACTCCAGGCAGAGCGCGCAAGCTTTGTGACGCTCGAGCGACATAGCCAGCTGCGCGGCTGTATTGGACATCTGGAGGCGGTCACCGCCTTGGGTTGCGACGTCGCCGAGAACGCCTACGCCGCGGCCTTCTGCGACCCCCGTTTCGCACCGCTCTCCCTACAGGAGCTTGACGACCTGACAATCAAGATATCGGTATTGACCCCGCCGCAGCCAATCGCGTTCAGCACAGAGGCCGAGCTGATCGCGGCCATCGAGCCTGGTATCGATGGACTGATCCTGAGCGATGGTGCCCGGCGCGGGACCTTCCTGCCGTCGGTTTGGTCGCAACTGCCAACGCGCGCAGCGTTCTTGCGCCATCTGAAGCAGAAGGCCGGGCTAGCGCCGGATCATTGGTCGCCGCGCATCAAGGTCGAACGTTACCGCACCGAATCCTTTGGCGATTGATCGTATCCAGTCCGTCATTCCACCATCGTGAACGAGATTCCGCTCTCCGTCCTCTTCGCTTCGCTCGGGGCGTTATTACTGCTGTCCGGATTCTTCTCCGGCTCAGAAACCGCGCTGATGACGCTGAACCGCTACCGGCTGCGCTATCAGGCCGAGCAAGGCAAGCGCGGTGCCATCCTGTCCCAGCGTCTGCTCGACCGCCCCGATCGGCTGATCGGCCTGATCCTGCTCGGTAATAACTTCGTCAACATCCTGGCCTCGTCGCTGGCCACCGTGATCGCCTTGCGCATCGGCGGTGAGGGCGCCATCGCCGTTGCGGCGGGACTGCTGACCCTGATCATCCTGATCTTCTCCGAGGTGACGCCGAAGACCCTGGCCGCCTTGCATCCGGAGCGCATCGCCTACCCGGCCGCGTTCGTCTATGCACCGCTGCTGAAGCTACTCTATCCAGTGGTGGCAGCGGTCAATCTGGTTACCAACAGCCTGCTTAGCCTGATGGGCGTCAGGCCACAGTCAGGACAGGGCCAGGCCCTCAGTCGCGAGGAGTTGCGCACGGTCGTCAACGAGGCCGGGGCGATGATCCCCCAGCAGAGCCGCGACATGCTGATCGCGATCCTTGACCTGGAGAATGCCACGGTCGAGGAGATCATGATCCCACGCAACGAGGTCGAAGGGATCGACCTGCAGGACCCAACCGATGAGATCATCGCCGCGATTCGCCGCGCCAATTACACGCTGCTGCCGTTGTTCGACGGCAGTTTCGACAACGTGGTTGGCATGATCCACTCGCGCACCGCCATGCATGCGCTGCTGGAGCACGGTATCGGGCGGGGGCAGCTCGATAAGGACTACCTGCGCTCGATCGCGCGCGAGCCCTACTTCGTCCCTGAGGGCACCCATCTCTATCAGCAGCTGGTCAACTTCCAGCGCGCTCGGCAGCGGGTTGGGCTCGTCGTCGACGAGTATGGGGATTTCCAGGGTCTGATTACCCTAGCTGATCTGCTCGAAGAGATCGTTGGCGAGTTCACCACCGACCCCGCCGATGCCTATCCGGACATCCACCGCACCGACGACGGCAGCCTGTTGATCGATTGCACCATCACCATCCGCGAGCTGAACCGGGCCATGCGCTGGTCCCTGCCGACGCATGGCCCAAAAACGCTCAATGGTCTGATTATCGATTATCTCGAGACCATCCCGGAGCCCGGCACCAGCCTCAAGCTCCGCGGCTATCCGCTCGAGATCATCCAGGCCGATGACACCGCCGTGAAGACGGTGCGCTACCGCAAACCCGCGCTGCGCGGAGCCAGTACATCCGTCACATCGGGCTAATGCAGGCGCATCGGCTGCCCGCCCAGCTCATCGATGATCCGCGTGACGGCGGCGATCTGCTCGGCATCGTCCGAGACCTCGACAAAGCGACGCAGATCGCCAAGTGCCGCTGGCGCATAATCGAGATCCCGATAGAGCAGCCCGCGCTCGCGCAGCTCATCGGGCAGATCCGGCGCTAGGGTCAACGAGGCCGTCAGGGCCGCGAGGCGATTGACAGGCTCACCACGGTCTCGATAGATGCCGATCAGATTGCGCAGCATGCGCACCAGGATCTCACGCTTGGTCGCCGGACGCAGCAGTGCCGGATGACTGCGGATGCTCAGGGTGCCCTGACCGTAGAGATCCGCTAGGCGCTGATCCAGCTCGGACTCCGGCAACGCCACGCCGCCGGCATAGACATCCAGCATCAGTGCGGTATCGCCGCGGCCGATGCGCACCAGGAAATGCCCTGGAAAGCCAACCCCGTAAGCCGGCAAGCCAAGCCGAGCAGCGATCTCGATATAGAGCACCGAGAGCGTGATTGGAATCCCGAGACGACGGCTCAGCACCTGATCCAGGAAACTATTGCGCGGATCGTAGAAGTCATCCTGGTTGCCGACGAAGCCGATCTCTTCGAACAAGAACTGATTCAGCGCTCGCACCCGATCGAACAGATCGGACTGCTCGGGGTCCCGCTCTCCGGCTTGGGCGGCAAGCAGATCGAGCGATGCCAAGGTGTCGTCGGCCGCCAGCCCAGGTTGAAACAACCCACTCACCGCGAGCGCGCCGGTCGCGAGGTCGATCTCTTCATCAGGTTGACGCGCGAGCTGCGCAAATACGTGCTGAGCATTGGTCATCACATCTCCTCCTGCTGAACAGCAGTCTGCGGCCCCGCCCTTCTTGGGCTTGGGCTCGGACTCGAGCTTGGGCTCGAGCTCGGATACTTTACCTTCGACGGGACCTCAAAGCCGACCGATCAAGGTTATAGAATGCGGCGCGATCCCCTTCAACGAAACCCCTGCGAGGTCTTGATGCCTTCCAACCCATTCCGTGGCGCGACCTATATGCTCGAGGGTCTGCACTTGATCACGCGCCCTGGCCTGAAGCGCTTCGTCATCATCCCCCTGCTGGTGAACATCGGCGTCTTTGCCGGCGCCATCTGGTACGGTCTGAGCCGCTTCGAAGGCGCGCTCGGCTGGATGGAGCAGCAACTGCCAAGCTGGCTGCACTGGCTCGATTGGCTGCTCTGGCCGGTCTTCGTGCTGGCGCTGCTGATCATCGTCTTCTACAGCTTTACGCTGGTTGCCAACCTGATCGCCTCACCGTTCAACGGTCTCCTCGCCGAAAAGGCAGAAGCGATCCTGACCGGGCGCTCGATCGACGAGCCCATCGATTACGCCAAGCTTATCAAGGAACTGCCGGTCATTCTCTGGGATGAGGTCAAGAAGATCCTCTATGCGCTGGTGTGGACGATTCCGTTCTTGATCCTGGCCCTGATGGTGCCCGTGATCGGGCCATTGATCTGGTTCCTCTTCACGGCTTGGATGTTGGCGGTGCAATACAGTGACTTTCCGATGGGCAACCACGGCCTGTTGTTCCGCGATCAGCGCGCCCGGCTGCGCCAGCGCCGTTTCACCGCCCTCGGCTTCGGCTCGGCTGCCGCAGGCCTGACCATGATCCCGGTGCTGAACTTCGTCGTGATGCCCGCCGCCGTTGCCGGCGCGACCGTCATGTGGGTCAAGGTCTTCGATGATCGCGAGTCGCGCTGAGGTTGGAAAACCACACTCAGATGGACTTGCATCACCCCCAAGACCACGCCAGCGATGGAGGACCAACGCGCTTTGCCATCCTCTTGCTGAGCCTGCTCTTACTATCAACAGCAAGCAGCTTCGTGCCATTGGCCATCGGCGCGCTGGTTGGAAACCTGGCAGCCTCGGCAGTGCTCCTGGCGGGGCTGTTCTCGATGTACCACCGGCGTGGGCTGCTCCTGGTTGGCATGCTGCTGCTAGTGCCGGCGCTGGCCACACGTTGGGTCTTCTTCTGGCTCGAGACCCCGGCCCTTATCCCGGTCTCGCTCGGTTTCTGGCTGTTGTTCACCTCCTACAACGCCGGCGCGCTCTTCGTCTTCATTCAGCGTCGTGGCGCACCGACCAACGACACCATCTATGGGGGTATCTGCGTCTACGTGCTCATGGGCTACTGCTTTGGGGCGGGCTTCGCGCTGATCGAGACGTTAAATCCAGGCTCGTTCAGCTTCGCCAATGGGGTTCCCCCGAGTCCTCTAACGCTTGAGTTCCAAATGGCGTATTTCAGCCTCGTCACCCTGAGCACACTTGGCTACGGCGATATCACGCCCGTTGCGCCGGTCGCACAGTCGCTCGCCATGGTTGAGGCGGTCATCGGGCCGATGTTCGTCGCCGTGTTCCTGGCCCGTTTGGTCGGTATTCGCACCGCGAAGGATTGATCAGGGCTCTGATGCGGGGCGACTTGATGGATCGCCAATGAGGCGTCCCGAATGATGCATCCCGAATTAGGTCGGATCAGGCTGTCGCCGCAACAGGTCGACCCGATGCGGCTTCAGAAAGTGGGCGCCCGTCGGCGTCAGATGCTGTTCGAAGGCGGCGCGGATGCGGGCCACGCGCTCGGCCTCGATCGAGTCCGAGCGATAGCTCACCTGCAGATAGCGCTCCGCAAACGCGTCCCAATCCGCAATCGTGCCCGGGATCTGCACGAATCGTTGCGCTTCGAGGACGAAGCGCCCCGAGGCCACCGCCCGCTCGAGTGCGGCGAAGGCCGCTTCGCGCTCGGCGCGCTCCTCATGGACCATCGCCATCAGCGCATTGAACTCACCCCAGTACACGGGCTCGACGAAGCAGGCGGGACAGCCGGGCTTGAGCACCCGATGGATCTCGGCCAGCGCGGTGTCGAGCTGCGCGACCGGCACATGATGCAGCGACTTGAACATCACCACCGCGTCAAAATGGGCATCGGGGGCGCCGATCGCCTCGGCACCACCGAATACGAAACGGACCTGTGGCAGATCGGTGACCGCGCAATTCTTCGCCAGCTGCGTCGCGTCGACCTCGGTTGCCACCACCTCCGCCGCACCCAGTTGCTCAACCAGTGCGCGTGTCGCCACCGCAGCGCCACAGCCAAGCTCCAACACCCGCGCACCACGCAGATCGAGCAGCTCGGCGATCAGGTCGAGATCGGTTGCCGTTTGATAAGCATCAGGGTCGTTCAAGCGCATCATGATCGCAGCCGGTTTACAGGACTGGAAATTCTCCATTATCGCGCAACTGACACCAGGCTCACCGCAGACAGATCATCTCGGCCTGGTCACTCTTTGACCAAGCTGGCGGTTTAGGCAGCTGAAAGAGCCACTTGGCATGCCCCATCACAGGTTATCCACAGCGGTTCTAACAGCGCATGTGGAGGAATCGTGCCTGAACGTCTAGACCAAGGCAGGGCAACGTCTAGGCCAGGGCAAGGCGAGGTATCGATTGGCCAGTGCGCATTGACCCATCTGCTCCATTGCGGGCAGTCTTGTGAGCATCCGAGATGATCCTGGAATCTCCGCCGCGTCAGCCTCACCGATGGTCGCCGTCAACCGCTCACCTACCGCACTCGAGATCCTCGACCGCACCTTCGGCTACGCCAGCTTTCGCGGCGCGCAGGAACAGATCATCTCGCATGTTGCCGGCGGCGGCGATGCGCTGGTGCTGATGCCGACCGGTGGTGGCAAGTCCCTCTGCTACCAGATTCCAGCGCTGTTGCGCGATGGAACCGGCATCGTCGTCTCACCGCTGATCGCCTTGATGCAGAATCAGGTCGAGGCCCTGCGTCAGCTCGGCCTGCGCGCGGCCTTCCTGAACTCGTCGCTCGATCTCGACCAGCAGCGTCAAGTCGAGCAGGCATTGCTCACCGGCGCGCTGGATCTGCTCTATGTCGCCCCCGAGCGCCTGCTCACCGAGCGCTTTCTGGCGCTCCTCGAGCGCGCGCAGATCGCCCTGTTCGCGATCGATGAAGCGCACTGCGTCTCGCAATGGGGCCATGACTTTCGCCCCGAGTACGTGCAGCTCAATCACCTGCACGAGCGCTGGCCGCAGATCCCGCGCATCGCGCTCACCGCCACCGCCGATGGCCCCACGCGCAACGAGATCATCACGCGCCTTCAGCTCGAGCAGGCCGGACACTTCGTCTCCAGCTTCGACCGGCCGAACATCCGCTACCGCATCGTCGAGAAGCAGAGCCCGCGTCAACAATTGCTGCGCTTCCTGCGCGAGGAGCATCCTCAAAACGCAGGCATCGTCTATTGCCTCTCGCGCAAGCGGGTCGAGGAGACAGCCGACTTCCTCTCCGCCCAAGGCTTTCCGGCGCTGCCCTATCACGCCGGACTCAGCGCTCAGATGCGCCAGGCCCATCAGGCTGAATTCCTCCGTGGTGAGAACGTGATCATCTGCGCCACCATTGCCTTCGGCATGGGCATCGACAAGCCAGATGTGCGCTTCGTCGCACATCTGGATCTGCCGAAGAGCATCGAGGCCTATTACCAGGAGACCGGGCGCGCCGGCCGCGACGGGCTGCCGGCCGATGCCTGGCTGACCTATGGCCTCAGCGACGTCGTCAGCCTAAGACGCTTCATCGAGCAATCCGAGGCCGAGGAGCGCTTCAAGCTCGTTGATCTGCACAAGCTCAACGCCCTGCTCGGACTCTGCGAGACCACCCGCTGCCGGCGTCAGGTGCTGCTCGATTATTTCGGCGAGACCGGCAGCCCGGCCTGCGGCAATTGCGACACCTGCCTGACCCCAGTCGACTGCTACGAGGACAGCACGGTGATTGCCCAAAAGGCACTGTCCTGCATCCATCGCACCGGCGAGCGTTTCGGTGCCGGGTATCTCACTAATGTGCTGCTCGGCAAGGCCGATGAGCGCACGCGCGATATTC
>NZ_JBUDPI010000205.1:0-6843 GCF_054919635.1 Halochromatium sp.
TCGGTCCCACCGTCGGTGCCAGTTTCGGTTCCACCTTCGGTGTCAGTTTCGGCTCCTGAGTCGGGGGCCGCTTCGGGCTCTTGTCCGGACTCAGGTGACGACTCTGGCTCGACCTCGTCACGCGTGATGATGATTTCCACGCGTCGATTGAGCGCCCGGTTGGCATCGCTCGTATTGGGAACGGCGGGCTCGTACTCGCCACGCCCAATGACCGTAAACCGTCTCGGATCGATGCCGGCGCTATTGATTAGGTACCGAGCAACCCGCGCAGCCCGCGCAGCAGACAGCTCCCAATTGCTTGGGAAGACCTCGGTATCGACAGGATAGTCATCGGTGTGTCCAATGACGCGGACTGCGAACGAGGTCTGTCCGATGACACGCGCCAAACGGTCGAGAAACTCCCGCACCTCAGGTCGCAGGGTTACCTCGCCCAACTCGAAGAACATCGGTCCCTGAACACTAACCTTGACCGACCGATCACTCAGCAGCACGATCTCGACATTCTCAACCCGCGCCTCGCGCACTGCGTCCTGGCTGCGCTCAAAGACGTTCACCCGCATCAGCGGCTCAAAGCTCGGCACCGGGGTTGGCGTCGGGGTGGGCGGTGGCATTGGCGTCGGGGTCGCCGTCGGGGTTGGGGTTGCCGTTGGGGTTGGCGTCGGGGTCGGCACCGGCTCCGGTATCGATAACGGAACCGGCTGCTCGCGCTCGGCCGACTCAACCAGCTCCCGATTCTCTCGCATCTGCACTCCCACCAACACGGCGAACAGCACAAACATGACCATCATCAGATCGGACCAAGGCACCGACCAGTGACCACTTAGGTAGGGGTCAGCTTGAGCAAGCAGTAAGCCATCATCACGCCGCCAGACCTGCGGCCCGACCCGCATTAGCTCATCCTTGGGCGCGGCCGACAGCTCGACCGTTTCAGCCGCTGCAGGCTCCGTATCCGCCGGTGATTCCGCTACAGGCTCAGGCGACCCGGCTTCTTGACCCGGGGTTGCGTCGGCAACCGCCTCGCCATCAGGCAAATCATCTGCTTGGTCAGGTTGTCTAGGCGTATCGGCCATGCGAAGAGAGGGCCCTATCAGGGACTCCGAAATTCAGCCGCACTAGGCCACAACAGCCCAATGCAACCCCAGTGACACCAAGCGCTGGTTGGGCCAGTCGTTCTAAACGGCTAGTATGAGTGCTCACCTAGGCCCATCAAGAGGGGAGCAGATGAGCCCATGAGGAATCATGATCGCCGAGCGAGAAGCTACGCTGAGAGCTAAACTGGAGGCGAACGTGGGAGCCTTGGAGAAGATGGTGGGCCGTGTAGGATTCGAACCTACGACCAAGGGATTAAGAGTCCCCTGCTCTACCAGCTGAGCTAACGGCCCGGATATGGCTGCGACAGTCGACAGCGCGTTGACTCGTCCGCAAAGCCGATTATTTTAGCTCAGCCTGCTCCTGGGCGTCTACCCAAAAGATCGCATCCTTCTGGACCGCTGACCGCCCTGACCGTCAACCTGCTCAAAACGATGCGCTATCAGACCTGCGGACAGCATCCCAACACAATCCTCAGAGATCACCCTTCAGAGATCACAAGCCCGGAGGTAAACCGCTCGATGCACGAGCTCTCAGTCTGTATGTCATTGCTCGAGCAAGTCGAGCGGATCGCTCAGGAGCACGGCGCCGAGCGTGTGCTCCTGCGGATCGGGCCACTCTCGGGCGTCGAGGCACCTTTGCTCGCCAATGCCTACCCCTTAGCGGCTGCCGGCACCATTGCCGAGCATGCCCGACTGGACATGGAGCCGGCGCCAGTGCGGGTGCACTGCGTCGACTGCGGCGCCGAAAGCGAGGCCACCCCGAACCAACTGCTCTGTGCCAGCTGCGGTAGCTACCACACCAAGCTCACCAGCGGCGACGAGATGCTACTCGCCAGCCTCGAGATGAGCATCCCAGAAACGCCGACCGCAACAGCGCCGATTGGACCCGACTAGCGCTGCGCATACCCTTCTCACCCGAGGTATTGCGCCACTAGCGCGAAGCGCTGCTATAGTCCTGCTTCTGCCGCGCTGGCCAACCCAGCACCTCATCCGCCAGCACCTCAACAGATAGTGGAGACCATCATGTGCGACACCTGCGGCTGCAACATCACGCCTGGTAACGAGCATCTCGTCCGTGCCAATGGCAAGCACGCCAAGACCACGGACGGCCGCGCTGCGGTCGAGGTGCTCACCAGCCTGCTGGACGAGAATGACCACCAGGCCCTGCACAATCGCGAGCACTTCGATAGCAACGGCGTCCTCGCGCTGAACCTGATGTCGTCGCCCGGCGCCGGCAAGACCAGCCTCCTCGAAGCCACCATCGAAGCCCTGCAAGGCGAGCTGCGCATCGCAGTGATCGAAGGCGACCTCGAGACCGAAAACGACGCCGAGCGCATTCGCGCAAAGGGCGTACCGGCGATCCAGATCGCCACCGGCAGCGCCTGTCACCTGGACGCCCATATGGTTCACGATGCGTTGCACCGACTCGATCTCGCCGAGATCGACCTGCTATTCATCGAGAACGTAGGCAACCTGGTCTGCCCCGCCAGCTTTGACCTTGGCCAGCACCGTAATGTCACCCTGCTCTCGGTCCCAGAAGGCGACGACAAGCCAGCCAAGTACCCGGTGATGTTTCGCGCCGCGGATCTCGTGCTGCTCAGCAAGGCCGACCTGCTGCCCGTGCTCGACGACTTCGACCCGGCACGCGCCGAAGACTATCTCCGCCACCTCGCCAGTAACGCCCCCTTTGAGCAGGTTGCGATTAGAGGCGGCAAGGGCCGGCTCGCGCCCTGGCTCGACTGGCTCAGGGCAGAGGTGACGGCCCAGGACCAGCGTCGCGCCGCGGGCACGACCGCGCGCCCCAGCGTGCAGCCTGACGGTCCGCGGTTGCATCAACATCAGCATGGACATGCTGCGGATGCCGGCGCCCACCGGCATCGGCATCACCACCACGTCCATCAGTAACACCCAGCACCAAGACAATCCATAAACATGGTCACTCGGATGGAGGGTCCCGCTTTGTCAGCACAGAGACAGCCCGCTCGCAAGATGATTGTTCTCGCCGCGCTCTTGGCCATCACCGCCCCCAACACCCAGGCGGTTGGCTTCGGCGACATGTTCAACCCCGGTCGCTGGTTCGGCGGCGACAGCGACGACGACAACTACTACAACGACGTCCCCTGGGGACCCTACGGAGCAGGACCTTACGGAGCAGGTCCGTATGGAGCAGGCCCTTATGGCGCTCCGGGCTACGCCCCTTACGGGGGCGGCTACGGCTACGGGCCCTATGGCGCGCCTGGCTACGCTGCGCCGGGGGCCACCTACGGGGCTCCCGGTTATAGCGCGCCCGCAGCTGATCCAGCCACCGAGTCCAAGTCGAGCCCAATCGACAGTGAGGCTGCTAGCGCCAAAGACCGCGAGATCGAAGCCCTGAAGCGGCGTATTGAGCAGCTCGAATCGCGCAGCGCCGCACCGCCCAGCCGCCCCCAACCACCCCAAGGTCAACCCCAGAGCCAACCGCAAGGTCAAGGCCCCGGCGAGGGCTGGCCGGCAGCGCCAACCTTCAGACCCATGGACCAATACTAGCCAAGCCGATCGACCATCCTTGCCCGCCGCTGCCGACAGCCGCGGGCCAATAGAGGAGGAGCACAATGAAAAGATTCCCAGCCCTGATCATCAGCCTGCTATTACTGTTTGCAGCCGCACACACGCTAGCCGATGACTATGTCGTCCACGAAAGCGAGAGCAGTTTCTCTGACGTCATGGATGGCCTCAAGCTCGCGATCCAAGAACGGGGCATGTTCATCAACAACCTGATGCACATGAATGAGATGCTCGAGCGCACCGGGTCCGATCTTGGTCTCGGCGGCCCTCTGTTCGAAGACGCCGAGTCCGTCGAGTTTTGCAGCGCGGTCCTGTCACGCAAGATGATCAGCGAAGACCCGCGCCGCATCGTCAACTGCCCCTTCATCATCGCGGTCTATACCCTCCCGGGAGAGCCCGATACGACCTATGTCGCGTACCGCAAGGTCCCAGCCTCAGAAGCCGAGCAGAGCGCAGCCATGCAAGAGGTCGCGACCATGCTCGAAGAGGTCGCGACCGCTGCTGTGAGCTGGTAGCGAAGATTCGATTGATCCAGATCTTGTTTCTTGGCGTGCAGACCGTCGAAAGACGGTCTATATTTCCTTGACAGCAGCGAAGAATGCTGTTCCACGATTCGCTAATACAACGATAAGCCGATACACCAAATGCGCACGTCGGCCGACCGAAGGCTGAGGTCGTCATTAACGGCAAGCTAGTCCCAAGAAACCAAGGTATCCACCATCCCAGGTGGAGGAGCAACTCGATGACTGCGATGAATGTTGTTGGAGAGATCGCCGGACGCGATGTCCATTTCAATAAGAAGGGCTTTCTTGCCCGCTTTGAGGATTGGGATAACGACCTCGCCTATGCGATGGCCCAAGAGGAAGGACTTACCCTGACCGAATGTCACTGGACGGTAATCGAGTTCCTACGCGATTACTATGCCTTTCATGAGATCCCCCCCTCGCCCAAGGTGATCATTCGGGCCATCGGCGAAAAGGTCTCTGAGCACACCCCCTGCACGCGCAAGAAGCTCGAAGGCCTATTCCCGAATGGCGGCTGCAAGCAGGCCTGTCGCATCGCGGGTCTTCCCAACCACTACTGTCACTCCTGCTAACGATCACAGACACCCCGCAGTGTGCCTCGAGGCCCGAGGCCTGAGTCCCGAGCACCTTGCGGGACCCATCCCACCGCCAAGCCCGTCTCGGCTTGGCATGAGCCATATTCTGAGCCGGACCTGAGCAAAGTTCTGAGCCGGACTCTCAGCAAGCCTCAGAGCTGGGCTGTCACGCGCTCCTCGCCCAAGGCGCCAGCCTCGATGCGCCCTCCAAGTGCTCTTCGGCCCGGGCAGTCCCCGCGACCAGTTCCTCTCGCTTTGCTGCTCACGTCCATCGCGCGTCGCCACCCCGGACGATGAAGCCTTTGTTTCTCGGTAACCCACCGACACAACGCAGCAAAGCGATCCAGCGCGGTCTGCAGTATGCTGTGCGCTCTGATTGCAGTGCGCCGCACTCTGGTCAAGAGCGCGGACTGGCTACACGAGGGGCGACACGAGGAAAGAACGCCTGATGACCCGTCTACTTGCGACCACCGGGGCCCTGTTCGGAGTCGGCGCCGTCAGCCTAGGCGCCTTCGGTGCGCATGCGCTCGAAGGCACCATCAGCGCGGAGCGGGCCGAGGTCTGGACCACCGCCGCGCACTACCTTGGCTGGCACGGCACCAGCCTGCTAGCGCTCGCCGCGCTGCTTTGGTCCGACCGCCTGCCGGCCGCAGCCCGCCGCCTGCTTGGGCTCAGCGGCTTGCTCCTGCTGGGCGGCACGCTGATCTTTAGCGGCAGCCTGTTCATCCTGGTGCTTTCCGACCTGGGTGCCTTCGGGGCCATCACCCCGATCGGCGGCCTGCTCTTGATCGCCGGCTGGGCGGTCGCGGCGGCTGGCGCGCTCAAGCTCAAGCCCGTTGAGTGAGGACGGCTAAGCAGATGACGATCAACATCGGCGCCTGAGCAGGCCACGCGCGTTCCCGCTCTCCGCCGAGCCTGTCATTCAAACGCCTAATCGGGCAACCGAGCAGAGACCCCGTCCGGCAGTCAGCTTTAGCCACTGGCCACCCCCAGCCCATGCGCGAGAATCGCCTCTATACCGAACAACCGCTCGACATCGGTGAGCTTATCGAGCTGGAGCCGCGGCCGACCAAGCATGCGGTGCAGGTCTTACGGCTCGGCAGCGGCGACCCGCTGACCCTCTTCAATGGCGACGGCCGCGACTACAACGGCGAGATCGAGACCAGCACGCGCAATCAGGTCAGGGTGCGCATCCACAGCGCCAGCCCGCCCGAGCCCAACCCGCCCTTGGCGATACGCCTTGCGCTCGGCGTCTCGCGCGGTGAGCGGATGGACCTAGCGCTGCAGAAGGCGGTCGAGCTGGGCGTGAGCAGCATCCAACCGCTGTTCTCGAGCCGCACCCTGGTGCGCCTCAGCGGCGATCGGCTCGCTAAGCGCGCCCAGCATTGGCAGGGCGTGATCATCGCCGCCTGCGAGCAAAGTGGGCGCCGGCGGCTGCCGACCCTGGCCCCAGCGCTCGCCCTACTCGATTGGCTCCAACAGCAGCAGGACGGCGGTATCCTGCTCCACCATGAAGCCGCCAAAGCGATCACAGAGTTGCGCTACCCGCAGCTCGGCCAGCAAACCGATCACCCTGCTGGGCAGCAAGCTGAGCAAAAAGCCGAGCAGCAATCCAGCCAGGAAACCGCGCAGCCAGCTGGGCGGCAAGCCGAGCAGCACGGCGGCCAGCAAGCCGCGCAACCGGCTGGGCGGCACGCCGAGCAGCAGCCCGTGCATCAACCCTGGCCGCGGGGCCGACTCACGCTGCTCATCGGGCCTGAAGGGGGGCTGGAGCCCGCGGAGCGCGACTACGCCCAGGCGCAGGGGTTTACGCCGGTTCGACTCGGGCCCAGGGTCCTGCGAACCGAGACCGCGCCTCTCGCTGCGATCGCCGCCATTCAAACGCTCTGGGGCGATTTCAGGGGCTGAGCACCCTGGCAAGCTCGACCCCGGTTGCGACGCCCGCCAAACGCCAAACGCCAACCTCGAGATCAGCATCGGCGCCGGTTCGAGAGCAGGCTAACCGCGGGCGCCCTGAATCGACCAAGCCGAGGCTGCAAGCTCTGCTAGACTCCGCCATGAGCCGCACGCGCTCTATCGCTGTTAGCGCTTCGCCGCCCGCGACGCAGT
>NZ_JBUDPI010000206.1:0-6824 GCF_054919635.1 Halochromatium sp.
GCCCCCATCCGCTCCCTGGACCAGGTGGTGGCGAGCAACCAATTCTTGCCCCAGAGTGCCGGAGCGATGCGGTGGGCCATGGCCGTTGACACGGACCCGCAGGCACAGCAACCGCCCTGTGTCGATGTCCGGGGCGACCCGCGGCGCAAGGCCTTGCTCGAGGCCGTCCTCACTGCGATGGCTGAACAGCGGATCGATGCGATCATCTACCCGAGCTGGAGCCATCCGCCACGGCGCATTGGAGATAGCGAGAGCCCGCACGGCAACAACAGCCCAGTCATTGCGCCCCATACCGGGCAACCGGCCATCACGGTGCCCATGGGGTTCACCGACAGCGGCCTGCCGCTGGGCCTGCAACTGCTGGCGCGGCCGTTCGACGAGCACAAGCTGTTCCAATATGCCTACGCCTATGAGCAAGCGACCCAGCACCGCCGTCCGCCGCCCGGATTTGGTCGCCTTCAGCCTGAGGCGTGGTCCGCAACCTTGGATGACGTGGTCGCGCCGTCTCGGTGATGCCGCGTGGAGAGGTCAATGGCCCAACTTGAGTCTGTGGCGTCAGAGGCGACCGCTGCCGTCGAGTGGACAAAGCATGACGCCGCCTCAGCATCCCGCCAACCGGTCGGAGAGGACATGAGCATGGGGAATCCGACGGATGCCATCGATGCCTGACATCAGGTTTCGTCTCGCCGAACGGCAAGACCTGACCGCACTTCGCGCGCTCTATGCCGCCTCGGTCGAAGCGGCTGCGCCGGGTGATTACAGCCCACAGCAGATTGCTGCCTGGGCCGGGTATGCCTCGGAACCGGCCTTTGCGGCGTTCGTTCTTGATCCTATGACGCTGATCGCAATCCGCGACCAGCAACGGATTGGCTTCTGCGGGATCGAGCTGAGCGGACACATTACCTCGCTCTATGTGCATCCCGATCACCTCCGCTGCGGAATCGGAACCGCACTCTTAGGCGAAGCCCTGAAGCGCTGTCCGAGGCCGCTGGCGGGTCATTGGTTTGCTGAGGCCAGCTTGTTCAGCCGGCCGGTGTTTGCTCGGCTTGGCTTCGAGCAGGTAGGCCTCGAGCAGACCGAACGAGGTGATGTGGGCTTCGAGCGTTATCTGATGCGGTGCATCCCTGAATCGAATCAGAGGATAGTCTGAGGTGATCTAGCGAGTTCCTCGTGCGCGTTGATGCCCTCGCTCAGCAGCGGGAGACGCATAACCAGGAACGCGGATTGGTCCGGCCGTGCATCAATACACCGGCGTCGTATCCCCGCCATCGACTGTCAGCACGGCCCCGTTGACGAAACTGGCGGCCTCGGAGCAGAGCCAGACGATGGCCGCCGCGGTCTCGCGCGGATCGCCGAGGCGGTTCATGGCCGAGTACTTTGCCGCCATGGTGCGGTATTTCTCGGCCGCGCCTTCTGCGTGGGGATCGACGATTCCGGAGACCGTGAAGCCGGGGGCGACGACATTAACCCGCAGCCCGCGTCGTCCGTAATCCACCGCCGCCGTTTTCGAGAGTCCGATCACCCCGAACTTGCTTGCGCAATAGGCCGCATGGCCGGCGTCACTGGGCTTGAGGCCGTAGATCGAGGCGAGATTGACGATCGCACCGCCGCTTTGCGCCAGCATGACCGGGATCTGATGCTTCATGCACAGCCAGACTCCGATGAGATTGATGCCGATGACCCGGTCCCAGTTGGCCTCGGTGATCTCGGCTGTCGGAATCCTGGTCTCGCCGATGATGCCCGCGCTGTTGACCGCACAATCGAGTCGGCCGAAGCGATCCAGCGTGGCCTGCACCAGAGCAGCCACCTCCGCGTTGCAGGCGACGTCTGCCTCGACGAACGCCGCGTCACCGCCGAGTGCTCCGATCTTGCTCAGCAACGCGTCGCTGCCCTCTGGGCGGTCGGCGGCGATGACCACCTTCGCCCCATCACGCGCTAGTGCCAGCGCGCTCGGATGCCCAAGCGTCGGCGGTTGCTCGTTCAAGATCGGAAGGTGCCTCCAGGGAGTGGGTTGACTGCGACTGCAGCAAGCCCTGGGCGGTGGTGGAATCTCGTCCCGACAAACGCGCATTGAGTACCAGATCACAGCAGCGAAGCACAGGATCGCTAGACTCGTCCAAGCGCTGATCGAAGCGCCCAACAGTCCCTGACTCCCGGGGGGATGTATGCACCACCAACAGTCTCAGATCGCCCACCAGCCGCACCGCTCCGAGCCCATGCACCGACGCCTGATCCTGCAAAGGCTGCGACCCCACCTGGCGCGCCTAACTTGAGCTCATCCTTGGCCGCACCATGTGCGTTCAGGACAACGGCTTCTCCATTACTGCCTTCCAGTGCTGTGGAATACCGAGCCTGGCGCGGTTCAGGCATCGCGATCCAAAGCGCCGGAGCCATTGCGTCCGGATGCATCGAACAGCTGGACGCCGAGGTGCTGGAGCGGTTGATCTGGCGCTGAATCGGTTTCCGCTCGGTTTGACCGATGAGTCAACCGCGCCTGAGCGCGCCTCAGACTCACCCCTGATCGCTCGCCGAGCAGGGACCGCGGAACTGCTCGGGCACGTTGGTGGGGCAGGCACCGCAGTCCTCATTGCCCGGCACCGCAAAGTCGATCTTGCGCGGATAGGGCAGACCAAGCCCATCCATCAGCGCGACGAAATCCTCTTTTGAGCGCCCCTGCCCAAGCCGCGGGTTGCGCGCCTTCTCCTGGGCGATGCTCGAGACGCACCGCTGCTCATAATCATGGCCAGGGTAGACCAGGGTCTCATTGGGCAGCGAGAACAGCTTGTTGTGGATGCTGTGGTAGAGCGTCGCGGCATCACCGGATTGAAAGTCGGTGCGGCCACAGGCCTCGATCAGCAAGGCATCGCCGGTGAACAGCAGCTTCTGCACCGGCGTATCGATCAGGTAGGCATGGTGATGATCGGTATGACCGGGGGTAAACAGCGGATGCAGGCTCACCGAGCCGACCGCGAAGGCCTCGCCCTCTTGCACCCCGAGATCCGAACAGGGCAGATCGAGCATCTTTGGATAGGCGATCTGGCAGCCCGAGCGCTGTTTCAGCCGCCGCGCGCCAGTGAGGTGATCGGCATGCACATGGGTCTCCAGGGTCGCCAGCAGGGTTAGCCCAAGATCCTTGAGCACCTGCAGATCACGCTCAACGGTGTCGAGCACGGGATCGATCAGGATCGCCTGACGGCTCTGCTCACAGCCGATCAAATAGGTATAGGTGGCGGAATCGGACTCAAAGAGCTGCTTGAAGATCATGCGCAAAGGCCTATGCGAGAGGAGTGTTGTTCATGGGCAGGACTGGCCTCGGACGTGGTGCCATGCGTGTCTTACGCCAACCCCCCGCCAGCCCGCGACGCAAGCATACAGCGCATCGCGACCGGCAGGCGCCTAGGTACCCAGATCCTTCAGCCAGAGCAGGAAACGCTCGAGTTCGTGGCGGTAGGGCTCGAGCGTGAGCGGATGGTCCTTCTGCCAGGCCAGCCAGCGGCTGACAGCCTGTAGACCGCTCTGGCAGTCGGCCAGATGCCCATGCTCCGGCGCGATCAGCCAACCGTCGCCGATCGTTCATCAGATGCGCGACATGAATGACCCGCTGATCAACGGGTGCTCCCTCTGTCCTAGAGTCGCAGCGTTGGCGCATTCACATAGTCGGGGGCCACCCGCGTATCGAGCGGCTGCGACATAAGCCGTCGGCCAGCGGCCGCAGCGGCCTGCCTCGACCCTTGCGTATCACGACTTTCGATACGTGCCATCGAACGTGACGTTTAGGCCACCGCATTGGCCGTTGTCATTGGAGACAGACAGGCTGTTCTCTTTGATCTTGATGCTCAATTTACAACCATCGGTACTACCGTCCGAGTAGTCGATCTGCTCGCCATCGATGGCGACTGTCCCTTCGAAAGAGCCGGTTCGGGCAATGCCGCTGGCGTTGTCGATCCAGGTTGCATTGCCCGTTGTAAAGGCTTCACCGCCACCCAGAGGACGAAGCTTGATCACGGCGGAGCTTGGGTCCAGCTTGCCATTGATCAACCGGCTGTAGGTTCCGGCGATATCTCTATTGATCGCGCCGCCGGCGGCGATTCGTTTCAGTTGCTGAAGCCTATCGCGATAGACGCTTGTGAGGCAGACACGGGTCTTACAGGAGTCTCGTCGGTACTCCAGCCAACTGCGTTGACTCGCGCGAAGCGCGTTAGCATCGATCGTCTTACCTAGGGCTGCGCGATAGCTCGTGGTTAACTCGTCATCGAGCTCCGATAGTGCAGGATCGGCACAAATGGTCTTCTCGACCCCCGTCTTGGCCTTCGTACAGTCGAAACCCGCTGAAGATACCTGACAGCAAAAAAAAGCCAGTCCGAAGGCCAATAACAATGATATACGGGCACACATGGTTACAGTCTCATTGTTTTCGGTCGCCCAGTCCGGGATTGTATGAGCTCCATTTATTCGGTGTTGAAGACGTCACGCTTCCAGGTGACATCAAGAAGCCAAACATCTTTCGCATAATAGAACCTCAACGATATAAATCGACAGATCAGAGGCGCCAACCTTATAACAAAAACTCAAGGAGAAGCAAGGCAGGCGAATATGAGCAGAGCAGAAACGGGCTGGGGTAGAGACTCCCAGGAGAATCGGTGACTACGCGCGGATATCTCGACAAAGGGTAAGGTCAGACGATTCCGTTCATGCTGTATTTCTTGATCAGTCTGTGTCTCCCAATCACGAAATGCTGTTGCTGGAAGCTGCGCGGCATTTCATTCAATGAGGGCCCTCTGGGGCGATCGTCGCCTCCAGTCGTGTCTGGCCGGCGCAGCAGCTTGGCCCCAGTCCAGCTCTGCCGATTGGGTTAAGGCGTTGGCCGCTCAGACCTCAGGGCCAGGGTTCACTGCGGTGGTTGAGAGGCTGCCTGTTGCGGCCTATCGATGGCGGTTCGCAGTGCGGCCAACTCTTGCCTGAGGGTGCTCAGCTCCTCAAGCACCCGGTCGGTGTCTTGGTGCATCGAGCCTTCAAACCGCTCTCGCTCGCTCTCATGCTCGGCCTCATGCATGGTCTGCATGGTATCGACGATGATGCCGATGAACAGATTGAGCATGGTGAAGGTGGCGATCAGAATAAACGGGATGAAGAATAGCCAAGCCATCGGATAGGCCGCCATCACCGGGCGCACGATGCCCATCGACCAGCTCTCCAGTGTCATGATCTGAAACAGGGTGTACATCGAGGCGCCGATGCTGCCGAACCACTCTGGGAAGCCGTCGCCGTAGAGGTTGGTGGCCATGACGGCGAAGACGTAGAACAGCAACAGCATCAGTCCGGCGATCGAGGCAATGCCGGGGATGGCCTTGAGCAGGGCATCGACCACGAAGCGCAGCCGCGGCACCGTCGAGACCAGCCGCAGCACCCGCAGCACGCGTAGGGCCCGCAGCACCGCCAGGGGTCCACTCGCCGGGACCAGGGCGATGCCCACGACGAGGAAATCGAAAACGTTCCAAGGATTGCGGAAGAAGCGCGGACCAAAGGCGACGAGCTTGATCGTAATCTCGGCGACAAACACCGCCAGCACCACGCGATCGGCTGTCCGTAGCAGGGGACCCATCTGTTCCATCAGCGATGCTGAGGTCTCTAGCCCAAGGGTCAAGGCATTGAGCACAATCAAGCCAATGATCACGCGCTGCACGGGCGCAGATTCAATCCAGGTGCCGAGGCGCGCACGCGACGACAAGGACGACGACATAGACGACTCCAAGGGTGACAACGATAAGGGTAAGAGAGATAACGGCTTCTAGAAGCCAACGGTCAAGCGCTAGAGCTTCTTAATCGAGCAGGCGCACCCGAAGTTGCAGATACCTTTCATCAGCGTCTCCTGTTGACCAGCGTCTGACCCCTGGCTCCCTGAGTCTCTGCTCACCGCCAATGTCCAGCCACTCATCCAATGGCCCGCGCAGGGTGGTCTGCGCAGAGGAGCCGCGCAGGCGGCCATTTCCCTGTGCCTGCTCGTTTTGCTGATAGAGCTCGACCGTGACCTCGTCACCATGAGTGCGCGCCAAAGCGTAGAAGCCGGTATCGATCGATTGCATCTCATGACTAAAAACGGCAGCGCCTTGCCGTGCCCAGACACCAACAAGATTGGTGACCGGACGCCATTCGCCCGTCTGAATTCGGGCAGGGCGCCCGTCAAGGGTCTGCACCCGCTGTAGCAGATCCTGTTGGCGACGGGTTCCGATCACGCGGGCGCTACCGCGCCGCGCCGCACCGTCATACTCGGCCGACTGCTCGGCGAGGCGCACCTCGATCATCAGCCGCCGTGGTGGCTGGTCAAGCCGCTCAAGCGCTTCACTAACAGCGGCGATCTCGGAGGTCGTGCCGCGCACGATAAGCTGATCTCGATGCGCAACCAAGGTGCCGCCGCCGACAAATGGGCGAAGCACGTTGAGCAGTTCTTCGGCCGGCTGCGAGTAGACCGGCAGATAGGCGACCGCCCGAGCGGTATCGGCAACGATTGGCTGGGCGAGCGTTAACCAAATCAAGAGTCCGAAGAGGACAGGCCGCCACATCAGGCACTTATCTCCCGGGTAGGTCGAGGATGACGATGACGGTGACTGCTTGCGACTGGAGCGAGGAGCATGGGGATGAGCGCGACTCAGCTAGGGCAAGGCCACATGGTGCCTCAGGCGCAGTCCGAATGCACGTGCCTTGAGCGAGCCGTGGCGCGCGCTCATCGGCGGCCGAACCCCGGGGCGCGACGCGGCTGCCGCCCGAACTGCAACTCGACAAGGAACTGCTGACCGAGCAGCCCGACCCCGGCGTGATGGACGCGG
>NZ_JBUDPI010000207.1:0-6769 GCF_054919635.1 Halochromatium sp.
GGACTTGTGGATGCCGGTACGGCGACGCTGCGTCTCCAAGGCCTGCTCAGCCTCGTCGCGGTCGGCATCGTGGACCTCGGAGCAGACACGGTACTTCGGGGTCAGCAGTACTGGCATGTGCGAGCGCGAATCGACCGCGCCGAACGGCACGTGCTCGATCGGCACGCCGAAGAAGCCGGCGAAGCCGAGCGTCTGTGCCTTCGGGCAGATGGTCTCGAACGAGCGGCGCACGACCTCGGAGCGCACGTCGATGCAGAACGCGGCCTGGATCACCGGACGCTGGGCCGTCGGGCTCTCGCTGTGCGCGGCGGGACCGTTGCGCATGTCCGCCATGAGCTGGCGCTGATAGCTGAGCTCGAACGCGGTCAGCAGGATGTGCTCGATGTCCTGCGGCTCCGGCGTTGGCTTGGCGGCCGGCTTGCCGTGACTCAGGCGGCGGCAGACCTCGCGCCAGCGCTTCCGGAGGTCCGGGCTGGCCTTGTGCTCGTAGACGAGCACGTCCCAGGCGAGGCGGATGGCCAGCAGCTCGACGATGGTTTCGTCCTCGCCGCCGATCAGCTCCTGCTCCCAGCGAAGCAGGCGGGCCCAGGCGGCCCAGCCGCCGATGTCCATCAGCGCGGCGTGCATGTAGTCGAGCTCGGCGTCGGCCGGTATGCCGAGGCGGCGGATCGCCGACTCGATGCAGTCGCGAGGTGACTCCGGCAGCGCCTTCACCCGGGCGCGCATCCCGTTCTGGCCCATCATCGTGGTGCTGTAATCCATGGCGGCGAAGCGGCGCCATGATTCATAGAGCGACATGCCCTGCCAGGGCCGCTTCCAGGTGGCCTGGCCCATGTCGAAGTAGGCTGCGCAATGATGGCTGATGCGCTCGACGACGAAGCTCGACCAGTCGTCGGCATCGAGGTCATCGAGCACCGAGGTCAGCAGTGGCACCTGAGCAGACTGGGGTGCGGACTGGGGTGCAGCCTGGGATGCCAACAGAGGCGCAGACAGCGGTGCGGATTGGGGCGCTGACGGCGGTTTCGCATCGACCGCTGCCGCTTGCCGCAGATCGGCGGCGCTAAGATCGCTGCCGCAGCGCGCCGCGGCCGCGCTAAGGTCCTCGTCGGTGATGCGCCCGGCCTCGATCTGCTCGCGGTAATAGCTGCGCGGCATGTACATCCGTGCGCCGGCGATGCGCCGCATGGTCTCGGCAGCCTGCTCGAAGCGCTGGTCGCGCAGCCCGTGGAACGGGTTGACGGCGACGAAGCGGTCGAGCGGCCAGACCGGAGCGATGCGATTGCAGGCGGCGTCGATCTGCTCGGGCAGCGGCGCCGGGGTCGGGTCGGGATGGGACGTCGGGGTCATCGAGATCGCTGCGTTGCCGTCGGTTTCAGCACGTACCGGCTGGCGTGCGAGGGTCCGGTCATCGATGCGGTTGTCTTGCATGTTTATCATTTCTGCTCCTCGCGGTTCAGGTCAGGCCAGTGCTTGCGCAGGCTCGCGGCGGATGGGCCAGAGACGGGCGATCAGGCGGGTCACCAGGATGTCGACGTAGAGGCCGTTGTAGAGGTGCATCTGGATCGCCTGGCGGATCGGTCCCTGGATGCGGGTGAATAGGTGCTGCAAGGTGATCAGCCCGATGAACACCGCGATCACGGCCAGGCTCAGGCCCATGTCGAAGGCGTTGAAGCCGGCCTCGACGGGGGTGATGCTGCCGGCGATCGCGTGCTCGAAGGCGGTATGCAGCCCGAAGTAGGCGAAGCAGACGAAGGCGCCGATCGCGGTCGCCCGCAGCAGCAGCTTGGCGTTGTCCTCGAGTACCAGCGCCTGCAGCAGAAGCTGGGCGACGGCGATGGCGACGATGGCGCCGGTCACGATCAGGGCCGGTTGATGGGTCGGGTCGATGCCGAACGCGAAGCCGGCGATCAGCGCCATCAACAGCGCGCCTTGGAAGGCCACCAGCCAATGCCATGCCTGCGGTGCGCCGGCGTTGAACTGCAGTGCCGGGGCGCGGAAGCCATCGACGCTGCTGCCGGAGGCGAGGAACGCGTGCGCCTTATAGAGCG
The DNA here is from genome assembly GCF_054919635.1 of Halochromatium sp. Lineage (NCBI taxonomy): Bacteria > Pseudomonadati > Pseudomonadota > Gammaproteobacteria > Chromatiales > Chromatiaceae > Halochromatium > Halochromatium sp. The sequence continues at coordinate 2,049 of NZ_JBUDPI010000207.1, forward strand.
AGTGCGCGACCAGGTGCAGCAGCGCCAGGCTGTAGAGTCCGAGACCGGCCTCGAGCAGCATGAAGCCCATCTGGGCGGAGGTCGACCAGGCCAGCGACACCTTGATGCTGGTCTGGGTCAGCATCACCAGCGACGCGATCGCGAGGGTGGTGAGGCCGATGATCGCAAGGCCATCCAGCGCGGATCCCGATGCCGACATGATCGGGCTCATCCGGATCACCAGGAACGCGCCCGCGTTGACGATACCGGCGTGCAGCAGGGCCGAGACCGGTGTTGGGGCCTCCATCACCTGGAGTATCCAGCCGTGGAACGGGAACTGCGCGCACTTGAGCGCGGCGCTGATGACCACGAGCCAAGCGGCCCAGTGTAGCGCGGCAGGTAGCGGACCCTCGAGCGCGGCCATCGCGGCATAGACCGACTGGAAGTCGAGCGTCTGCAGGGTGCCGCCGATCAAGAGCACCGCGATCAGCAGGCTGGCATCACCGATGCGGCTGAACACAAACTTCTTGTGTGCGGCCATCAACGCGGCCGGGCGCTCCGGATAGAACACCAGCAGTCGGTGCAGGCAAAGGCTGGTCGCCATCCAGGCCAGCGCGAACATCAGCAGGTTGCTGGAGACGATCAGGGTCAGGATCGACGCCAGGGTCATCAGCATCCACTTGTGAAAGTGCCCCTCGCGCGCCTCGCCTGCCATATAGTTACGCGAGTAGGTCGAGACGATGGCGCCGACCAGTGCGACGAGGCTGAGCATGATCACGGTGACACCGTTGACCAATACGCCGATGGCAAAATCGCCGAGCCCGAAGGGGAGGCCAAAGGAGAAGAAGGTGACGGTCTCCGGAGCTCCGAAGCCGTGCCCGATCAGACTCATAATGGCGAGGGCAAAGGCGAGCCAGGCGGCGCCGTTGGCCGCGCGGGCCATCAGTGCGCCATGGCGATTCGCCGTCTCGCCCGGCACCATGGCGGTCAGCCAGAGCGCTAGCGGTGCCGCGACAGCGGCAGTGGTGACGAGTGTCGATGACATCTGCTCCTCCCGGGCCAAGGCCCATTGGTTGTCGGTGCAGGCATAACCTAGTGCTCGGCTCTGGAAAGTAAAAATCTATGGTTTCGATAAAATACATCACGAATATCTATGGATAAGCGGCCTAAACGGCCTCAGGCTGCCTCTGCGGGAGCGCAAGCGGCCTCCGTCAATGTCGGCGGCGAGCTCTGGCTCAGCGTCGGTGAGGTCGCCTTCCTGGGCGAGGCGCGGATCGGGCTGCTCGAGCAGATCGGCGAGCGCGGCTCGATCACCCAAGCCGCCAAGGCCGCGGGGGTCAGCTATAAGGCCGCCTGGGATGCGGTCGACGCGATGAACAACCTGGCGCCCACGCCGGTGGTCTCGACCGCGACCGGTGGCCGTGGCGGGGGTGGGGCACGACTCACCGACGAAGGGCGGCGTCTGATCCAGGCCTATCGCACCATCTCAGCCGAGTACCGGCAGTTCTTGGAGAGCGTGAACGCGGCGCTGGGCGATCGGGAGGCCGGGGTGGCGATGCTGCAACGATTGGCGCTGCGTACCAGCGCCCGTAATCAGTTCATTGGCCAAATCGTCTCCGTCACCGCGCGACCGGTGGATGCCGAGGTCGAGATCGCGATCCAGGGTGGAGTGCGGTTGCGTGCAGGGGTGACCAATGAGAGCGTCGAGTGTCTTGGGCTCAAGCCCGGGCGCCCTGTCTGGGCGCTGATCAAGGCCGTGGCCGTGCGGATCGAGTCCGAAACCGCCTGCGCTGGCTCAAGCATCGGCACCCGCTCGAGACCTAGCTCCAGCGTCGGCACTAGCCTCAACCACGGCGCCAGCTCTAGCTCCAGCTTCGGTTCCATTTCAAGCCCAAGTTCCAGCTCCCGTCATGTCACCCGCACCAGCATCTCCGATGCTGGTCTCAATCGGCTCTGTGGACAGGTTCAGCGCATCACCCGCAGCGATGGCCCGGCCGAGGTGGTGATCGCACTTGAAGCCGGCATTACGATACGCGGTCTGATCGATGCCGAGCGTCTGGAGCCGCTCGGGATCAGTGAGCACACATCGGCCTGCGCACTGTTTGAGCCCGAAAGCGTGATCATTGGCGTGAGCGACTAATAGGATGCCCTGAAATCAGAACAAAAAGCTCCACTTCCGCATCTTGATGACCTGCTCAGCGGGGTTGTCTGATGTTGTTGACGCCACTCACCTCGAGCCCATGATCCGAAGCTATATCTACGATGCACTGATCCTCAGACTCACTTCCCAGTGGTACGCGGAGGTGCTCAGGCGCCTACCCGAGGGCGCAGCGATGCTGGACGTCGGCATCGGCACTGCTGGGGCCCTGCTCGCGAACGCCGATCTGGTCAAGCGCAAGGGGCTGCGTGTGACCGGCATCGATATCGATGCCGACTACGTCAAGAGCGCCCAGCGAAGGCTGCGGGATTCCCCGCTAGCGAAGAGCGCCGAGGTCCGCCTCGAATGCGTCTACGATCACCAAGGCGGACCCTACGATGCCGTCTATTTCTCCGGGAGCTTCATGCTGCTTCCCGAGCCAGAGCAGGCGCTACGGCATTGCTCGGCGTTGTTGAGCGAGGACGGACGTCTTTACCTTACCCAGACCATTCAGATGCGACCCGACCGCTGGATGGAGATCCTCAAGCCTATGCTGAAGCGGGTGACGAGCATCGAGTTCGGTCGGGTGACCTATGAGCCTGAGCTCAGGGCGCAGATCGACGCTGCCGGACTGGAGCTTGAGGAGCTAACGACCTTGGCGCGTCACGGGAGCCGGGCGTTTTGCATTGCCGTGGCCAAGCCTGTGAGCAGGCTCCAAGCTAGTCGGCTAAACTGAATCTAGATTCTGATATCGCTGACCTTCTTGGAGGCTGTCTATGATCGACTGGTCCAATTGCGCTGCAGTCGAGCATGATCCTGAGCGGCTCAGCGACGCCTGGGTTTTCCGGGGCACTCGAGTACCGGTGACAGCTCTGTTCGAGAACTTGAAGGATGGGGCCCAGCTCGTCGAGTTTGTCAGTTGGTTCCCGGGCGTCACGCTCGCGCAAGCGCGTGCCGTTCTGGAGCACGCGGCTAGGTCGTTGGAACCAGCAGAATCTCTCGGGTCGTGCAATTGCGATCCTCGTTCTGAACACGACCAGTTGGCCGCGGATTAAACGAACTGGCTCGATGATCGCGGAGGCTCTTTCACAGATTTCCGCAGGTGATTACCTGGAACTTGCTATCCCTGACGAAACGGCGCCGTAGCGTTGAAGAACCGGACTTGCACATCCCGCGGTGGCGCTAAGTGCGGCGCCGTCGTCACCAGTAGCCGCGCACCGGCGCGGGCGTAGTCTTCGGCATTCTTGGCGTTGATGCCACCCGCGGCGCCAACCACGGCCTGTGAGCCGCGCGCGGCGAGCGCTGCGACGGTCTCGGCCACCTGCCCGGTGGTGAATTTCTCCAGCTGCAGCACGTCGGCCTCGGCCCAGATCAGCGCCTCCTCGGGTGTCGCCACCTCGACCACGACCCGCTTCTCTGGGCACTGTCGACGGAGCCGGGCCAGCGTCTCCTTCGGCGGCTCGTCGCCGAGGAACAGCCGATGCTCGGCGAAGATCAGCAGTGTCTCCGAGAGACCGTTGCGGTGCATCACGGCACCACCGGCCTTGAAGGCCTTGACCGCGAGCCGGCGGTTGCCGGGCACATTCTTGCGCGTACCGGCCACCATCGCGTTCGGATCACCGCGCCGCGCGGCGGCGACGATGGCGGCGGCGCTGCTGGCGATGCCACCACACCATTCCATCAGCGTCTGCGCCGTCTTCCAGCCTTGATGCAGCGCGCCGGCGCTGCCGTGCGCCTCGAGCAGCAGGGTTTCTGGCACGGCCTCGGTGCCGGAGGCCACGCGCGCCTCGGCCTCGGCGCCGCAGAGCTGGAACAGCCGCACCGCCTCCTCGACACCGCAGACGGTCATCGGATCGCGGGCGAAGAAACGGATGCTGCCGGTCTTGGCGCTGATGGCGAGTGATTCGGTGGTCAGATCGCCGAAGGGGACATCTTCCGCCAGAAGCTGCTGGAGGGCCTGGTCGCCGAGCACCGGCGGGTTGAAGTTAGACATGGTCAACATCGATCGGTTTGGGTTGGGAACAAGACATCGTCGTTGTTTAGCATTGTCGTGAAGAAGACAGCGAGGGCTGCTAGGGCGGATTGCACCGCTAGTGTGCAAGTGGCGCGACGACCTTCGCATTGCGCTATATCCTGGTGCATACTGCGCTTTGGGTGCCGCGCGATTAAGCGGGTACACCAAGGATCACTAAGGGCGCCTTGATCACCGCGGTTGCGTCGACGCCTTCTTCGAGTCCTAGCGCATCGCAGGCGGCATGGGTAATGGTTGCATGGACGCTGTCCCCGGATCCCAGGCCAATGCTGACCTCGGCATGAATCGGCCCTTTTTCCAAGGCCGTCACCTTGCCTTTGAGACTGTTTCGGGTTGAGAGGCGAATGTCTGCATCGTCGGTCATCACCAGCACGGACGATGCTTTGATGAGCGCAATGGCTTCAGCTCCTTCTTTTAGATTCAGCGACTTGACGCTCTCATTGGTGACGATGGCAACGATCTGCTGTCCACCGGGCAGGGTCACCAAGACCTCCGCGTTAACGACACCCAAGGTGACCTGTGCCACCTTGCCGCGGAACTGATTACGGGCGCTGATCTTCATGCTGTTTCCTC
>NZ_JBUDPI010000208.1:0-6740 GCF_054919635.1 Halochromatium sp.
CTATCCCTTCATGAAGCGCGATACCCCTGTCCCGCAGCTGTTTTTGGCGGCGGCCTTCGGCTGGGCGGTGCCGATGGCCTTTACCGCGATTCAGGAGAGCATCCCGCTCTATGCCTGGGTGCTGTTCGTCGCGACCGTGATCTGGGCGCTGATCTATGACACCGAATACGCGATGGTCGACCGCGACGACGACCTGAAGATTGGGATCAAGTCGAGTGCGATCCTGTTCGGGCGCTGGGATCGGCTCATCGTCGGCATGCTGCAGCTCCTGATGCTACTGATCCTGGTCTGGGTCGGTCTGCAAGCCGGACGCGGCCTGGTCTTCTTCATCGGCCTTGCGGTTGCTGCCGGACTCTCCATCTACCAGCAGTGGCTGATCAGCAACCGCGAGCCTGGGCCCTGTTTCGAAGCCTTCCTCAACAACAATTACTTCGGCATGGCCGTGTTCGTTGGCCTGGTGGTCGATTACCTGCTGACGCCGGCGGCGGTCGTCGGCTGAACCCAAGACCAATGAGAATGTAAACTGATTGGAGGAGTCATGTCTTTGCGAGCCAAGATCAACCGACGTCTGCAGCATCCGCTCTTGCTCGTTGCTTTCGTCTGCACAGCTGCACTGCTTAGCCTGGGAGGAGGCTCGGCACTGGCAGCGGTCAGCTTTGATGAAGGGATCGAGTACAAGCGCGTGGCTGAGCCTAAGCGCTTGGAGCCAGGAGATGATGTCGAGGTCCTGGAGCTGTTCTGGTACGGCTGTCCGCACTGTTATCAGCTCGAGCCGGCCATTGAGCGTTGGCTCGAGAATAAGCCGGATGCTGTGAGCTTCCGGCGCTTGCCGGCGGCTGCCTCAATGCGTTGGATTCCGCATGCCAAGGCCTACTTTGCCGCTGAGCAGCTCGGCGAGCTGGACAAGCTGCATGAGCCCCTGTTCAAGGCGCTGCATGAGCAACGACGGAAGATCTTCACCGATGAGCAGCTGATCGCCTTTGCCGCTGAGCAGGGCATTGATGAGGAGGCCTTTCGCGACGCCTATCAGTCATTTGCTGTGGATGCGAAGGTGCGGCAGTCGGCCGAGCTGGTGCGTCGTTATCAGCTCTCTGGCGTGCCGGCAATCGTCGTTAATGGAACCTACATCACCGACGTTACCGAGGCCGGCGGCCGCGACGAGCTGTTCGAGCTCGTGAACTTCTTGGTCGAGAAAGAGCAGGCCGCGGCGGATTAACCGATACGGCGTAGGTGCCCGCTTGACCTAAGCGTCCCTGATCTAAGATTCTCTGATCTAACTGGGGGCTTGACCAACGTCTTGCGTCGTCGACTCGTCGATTTGCTTCGCGTCCGGGTTCGGGAAGCGCTCGACGACCCAGACCGGAAGCTTGGCTTGGCTGGCATTGTAGAGGGCATCGGACTCGACGATGATCAGCACCAGTACGGTGACCATGACCGGCAGGATGCCTACGCCAGCGACCAGCGCGATCGCCGCCTCCTTCATCATGCCGCCATAGACATGGCCGGCCCAGCCTAGCGCGATGGCGATCATCAGCAATGACAGCATGCCGATGAAGATGCGGCTGCGCCGAGCGCAGACCTGCCAGTGGCACATCACATACCAGGGATCACGGCCAACCGAGCGCCGTGCGCGCCAGAGCGTGAAGCCAAGGATCGAGAAGGAGATTGCCGGGATGATCGCCATCACCCAAGGGAAGGTGCCGGCAATACCCCCAGCCGCCACCGCCATCAGGATGTGGTTGCCAATCAGATTGGTGAGGAAGATCTCGTGCGGGATGTTGGCCTTCTTGATCTCGCGGTCGCTGACGTCAAAGCGCATTGGGGGCTCGGCTGGCTTTCGGCAATCGTTCGATCATATAAGACCTGGCTAATGCTGTCACTGGCCGTCGATCGGGAGCAATGGGGCCGCAGGGAGTGAATCCTGCGGCGCTTCCCTTGCGGCGATCAGGCGAGCTAGACCTATCCCGAAGTTGTGCTGCGTCAGAGCGAGCCGCCGCGCGTCGGATCGCCAAGAGTCAGAGCCCAGGGTCAGAGCGCCAATGTTGGCCCATTAGAGATACCGACGCCAATGCTCCGGACGTGGGTCACGGCAACCATGCTCTAGGCTCTCCCAGCGCTGAGCGAAGACGCGCTTGGTGGAGTTGGTGTCGCTGCGGCTATAGCCGTGGTTCTCACGGTAGGTGCCTTCGGTGTAGTAGTAGAGCGAGCGCTTCAGTCTGAACAGCAGTGCACCGTCAAGGTGCAGACCGAGCTCGGCGAGTGCGCCTTCGATCTCTTCGAGACAGGTCCTGTGTAGATCGTAGGTCAGATCCAAGACGATTGGCGACGCAGGCTCGGCACGCAGCACGCCGTCGACGTCCGCAAGGAAGGTTGCCGCGGTCTGGGCGTCGTTGCGCTCTGGGTGTAGGTCGCGAAAATGGACCTGGCGTTGTTTGATGCGGTCGGGATCGGGTGTTTCCATAGCGAGAGTATGCTTAAGTCATTGGTCGCTGATCAAGGTGTTGGTTGTTCTGATGCGCATAGCGTGCCCGGGTCACGCGCTCCCGGCCAGCGAGATCGCTTAGGGTCTCAATCGACTTGAGTCCCCGCGCCTGCATCAGCCCGCGCAGACTAGGGCCTTGATCCCAGCCATGCTCGATCGCGAGCAGACCGCCAGGCCTCAGGCAGCGCGGCGCATCGGCAATGATGCAGCGAATCGCATCAAGACCATCCTCGCCGGACACCAGAGCGGCAGCTGGCTCGAAGCGCAGATCCCCTTGGGTGAGATGTCGGTCGTCGTGACGAACATAGGGTGGGTTGCTGAGGATGGCGTCAACAGAGGCCGTGGCCAGGGCGCTCGACCAGTCGCCATGCACAAGGTCGAGATTGTTGAGCCGAAGCTGCTCAACATTGAGTGCCGCGACCGCGAGTGCCTCGGCATCGCGCTCGATACCGATCAGGCTCCACTCGGGACGCTCATGAGCCAGGGCTGCGGCGATGGCCCCACTGCCGGTGCCGAGGTCGGCAACGCGCAATGCGGCACTTGCCGGCAGGCTGTCGAGTGCCTGCTCGACTAGGGTTTCGGTTTCGGGACGGGGGAGGAGTCTGCTCAAGCGCGCGTCTGACCTGGCGATCAACTGGCTGCGCGCAAGTCCCGTGACTGCGCTTAGCAGCAGATCGGCTTCGAGCGCCGCGCTGCTGTGGCCGCTGGCGGCCAGGCGCATGCGTGCAGAGCGGCGAAGCTCGTGAATACAGGGTTGCGGTGCACTCATGCCAGCAAGACCTCGCAATGTCGGACTGGCAGCTGAATAACGCAGTGAGGGGGGTGTCAGAGCCGATCAGCTCAGGCCGTGGTCAGCTCGGCGAGCAGATCCGCCTGGTGCTCGCGCTGCAGCGGCTCAACAACCTGCTCCAGATTACCCATCATCACCTCATCGAGCTTATAGAGGGTCAGGTTGATGCGATGATCGGTGAGTCGGTTCTGCGGGAAATTGTAGGTTCGGATGCGCTCGGAGCGGTCGCCGCTGCCGACCTGAAGGCGGCGTGAGGCACTCTGCTCGGCGGTCTGCTCGTCTTGCGCGGCGGATAGCAGCTTGGCCTGCAGCAAGGCCAGTGCCTTGGCGCGGTTCTTGTGCTGTGAGCGCTCATCCTGGCATTCGACAACGATGCCGCTCGGCAGGTGGGTCAGGCGCACGGCGGAGTCGGTCTTATTGACGTGCTGGCCACCGGCACCAGAGGCGCGGTAGGTGTCGACGCGCAGGTCGTTCGGGTCGACGTTGATCTCATCGACTGAATCGACCTCGGGTAGGATGGCGACGGTGCAGGCCGAGGTATGGATGCGGCCCTGGGATTCGGTCTCGGGCACCCGCTGGACGCGATGGGCGCCCGACTCGAACTTGAGCCGTGAATAGACGCCGCTGCCGCTGATGCGGACCGCAACCTCTTTGTAGCCGCCCATCTCACCCTCGCTGGCGCTGATGATCTCGTGGCGCCAGCCTTGGAGCTCCCCATAGCGCAGATACATGCGCAGCAGGTCCCCGGCGAACAGGGCCGCCTCCGCACCGCCGGTGCCGGCGCGCACCTCGAGATAGATATTGCGATGATCGTTTGGGTCGGGCGGGATCAGCAGCTGGTTGAGCTCGGGCTCGAGCTGCTCACGCTGCTGCTCGGCGGCGTTCAGCTCCTCGCGCGCGAGCTCGGCCATCTCCTTGTCGGCGAGCATCTCCTGTGCGGATTCGATCTCGGTCTCGAGGTCAAGGTAGCGCTGCCAGCAGTCGATGACCGGCTCCAGCTGCGCGTACTCGCGGCCGAGATTACGAAACCGGTTTTGGTCTGACTGGACCTCGGGCTCGGCCAATAGAGCGGTGATCTCGGCGAAGCGCTCGGCAAGCCGATCCAGCTTGCCGCGAATGGATGGGTTCATCAGTGACCGCTATCTTGAGCCTGCGACAGCTGGAACAGCTCGTTGGCCGCGTCCAGTAGCTCCGATTGCCCCTCGCGACCGGCCTGGCGCAGGCGCACGCTGGGCTCATGCAAGAGCTTGTTGGTGAGTAGGTGGGCGAGGTGGCGCATGACCTCCTGAGGAGGCTTGCCCGCGGCCAACTGGCGGGCGGCTCGTGAGACGGCCTCGTCGCGAATGCATTCGGCGCGCGCACGGTAATCCTGGATGAGAGAGACGGCGTCCAGCGAGCGCACCCAGGCCATGAATTCGGTGCAGTGTAGGTCGATGATCTCGACCGCCTGCTCGGCGGCATGGTTGCGCGAGCGCATGCCTTCATCAACCACGCCCTGCAGATCGTCGACGGTATAGAGATAGACATCGCGCAGCTGTCCGACCTCGGGCTCGATGTCGCGCGGCACCGCGATGTCGACCATGAACATGGGTCGATGTCGACGCTGCTTGAGCGCGCGCTCGACGGTGCCCTTGCCAAGCACCGGCAACGGGCTGGCGGTCGAGGAGACGACGATGTCGGCCTCGGGCAGGTGGCTGGCCAGCTCGGTCAGCGAGATCGCGTAACCGTCGAACTGAACCGCGAGCCGATGGGCGCGATCGACAGTCCGGTTGGCGACGATGATGCGACCGATCCCGTGCTGGTGCAGATGACGGGCGGCGAGCTCGACGGTCTCACCAGCGCCGATCAACAGCGCGGTCTGCTTGGAGAGGTCACTGAAGATCTGCCGGGCTAGGCTCACCGCGGCGAAGGCGACCGAAACCGGGCTGCTGCCGATGGCGGTATCGGTGCGCACCTGTTTTGCGACCGCGAAGGTGCACTGGAAGAGGCGTCCGAGCAAACGGCCACTGCTGCCGCCCTCGCAGGCGGTCTTGAAGGCAGCCTTGACCTGGCCCAGGATCTGCGGTTCGCCGAGCACCATCGAGTCGAGACCGCAGGCGACCCTAAACAGATGGTTGACGGCGTCACGGTCTTTGTGGATGTAGAGGTGCTGTCCGAACAGCTGCGGCTCGATGCCGTGAAAGCTGCCTAGCCAGTTGCGCACCGGGGCTTCGAGATCGCGCGTGTCGGCGGCGCAATAGATCTCGGTACGGTTGCAGGTCGAGAGGATGATGGCCTCATCGGCGGGGCTTTGCTCGAGCAGGGTGCGCAGGGCAGCGACGATGACATCGGGGCCGAAGGTCAGGCGCTCACGGATGTCGACAGGCGCCGTTTTATGGTTGAGTCCGAGTACGATCAGTGGCATGGCGGGATCGAAGGGCTTAGCCGGTTGTCTGCATGTACCCCGCTCCGCGCAACGGCGATGGCGGTGCGTTGGGGCCGCGATTGGTTGCTTTCCGCGATAGGAACTGCATGAGTATACTGCGATCGAAACACATATCCGGCTGATCGCGGTCAACCATCTGCCTGCACCTGTCTATGCGCTATCGAACACGCCCTCTCTCGCTCACGCTCTTGCTGCTCACTCTGGTCGCCGGCGCAAGCAACGCCGATCAGCCTGGTCCGGCTGGTCCAGTCGACGGGAAGCCAACCGCTTCCGAGGCAAGCTCGACGGCTGCGCCGGACGCTGAGGCCGTGACGGATGCGGCGCCTGACTCAAAGCAGTCCCAGGAGTTGATCTCCCAAGACTTGATCCGCCAGGAGCTGCCCCCCAAGGAGCTAACGGCTGAGCTGGTTTATGCCGCATTGGTCGCCGAGATTGCGCTTCAGCGCGACGATTACGAGGGCGCCTACGAGCATTTCCTAAGCGCAGCGGAGCTGGCAGCGGAGGCGAGCCTTGCTGAGCGCGCGGTGCGCTCGGCCTTGAATGCCGAGCGACCGGAGGCCGCGCGTCAGGCGCTCGACCTCTGGGTCGAGCTGGAGCCCGATGCGCCTAAGGCACATCAGCTGTCGGCGTTCCTGGCGCTGGAGTCCGGTGAGCGCGCGACGGCTTTGGCGTCATTGCAGCGCGTGATCGAGCTCGGAGGCGTTCCGGGTCAGGGCTATATGCAGGCCGCGCAGATCCTGGGCCGACTGCCTGAGCCGAGCGACCGCTTAGCGATGATGCGCGAGCTGGTCGCCATGTTGGATGCCGGCGCCGATCCCGATGCCCAGTTCGCGCTGGCCACCCTTGCTGCAGCGGCTGGTGAGGATGAGACCGCGGCGGAGCTTGCCGAGCGTGCGGCGGCACTGCGACCGGACTGGACTGAGCCGCAGCTGTTCTTGGTGCGTCTGTTGGTCTCTCGAGAGCAGCCTGAGAAGGCACAAGCCGTGCTCGAGCGCTACATCAGCCAGCATCCTGATGATGCCGAGCTGAAGCTAATGAAGGCT
>NZ_JBUDPI010000209.1:0-6727 GCF_054919635.1 Halochromatium sp.
GCCAGAGCACCCGCGCTTGTTGGGGGCGCAGCGCCTTGAGAAAAACGGCGAATGGGTGGTGACGAGCAGCTGCGTCGCGGCTGTCGCCGCGCGACATTCCTCGGCCAGCTCCGGCAGCGGCCTTGGGTGCAGGAAGTTCTCCGGCTCTTCGATACCGATGAACGGCGGTGGGCGAGGATCGTAGGCCGCACCGCGGCCTTGGAGAAAGGCTTGTTTAGAGCTTGCGGACGCGCTCTAGGAAACCGGCTCTGTCGTAGCCGATCTCATCCCAGAAGTCGCAATTGGCGTCGAGATCGGTCTTGCTCTCGGTCTTCAGGTCAAGGATGAAGCGGGTCGGCGATGTCGTGCTAAAGGGTGCCCAGTCGGAATCGCCAGCCGGATTCGGGTTTTGCTGTTTGGCGAAACGGGTCCAGTAATCGATCAGGGTTTGGCTCAGCTGTTGTTCGCTGGGCTGTAGCTGGTGCGGCTTGGGGTCAGCCTGAATCTCTGCCGTGTCGGCGTTGGCGAAGACGAATGGCAGCTCCGCCGCATGGCAGACTGTGTTCGTCGCCGGTGCGCAGGGCGCGATATCGGGCCAGATGTTGAAGGACGGCGGATGGCGGAACTGGTAGGCCCAGACCGGAGCCTCGGCTTGCGACAAGACGTGGCGGTTGGCGCAGGTGAACAGATAGTCGGTGATGAGCTGTGACATGATGTTGGTGTTATCGCCAGAGCGCGGGGCGTAGCGCGGGTGGGCCTCGATGCGTCTGGCGATGTCGACGGAGAACATCAGGTCCAGCATCAGCTCATATTCGATCTTGAGCACTTGGGGTTTGGTGCCGCCGAAGCGGGTCTGCTGCGATACGGCAAAGATGAGGCCCTCGTTGAGGGTGGTGCCGAGGATGGCCGGTTTGGTGATGGCGCTGGCGCTCGGCTGGGCAGGCACCTGCTCGCCATCGAGCACCGGCGCCCAGACCAGCTCGGTGGCGAAGCCCGACAGGATCGAGATCATCGGGATGATGCCGGCCGCTTGGTGGGCGACCAGGTGCTCGAACGGCTTGCCGCGCAGGCAGGTCAGCCCCTCGCGCTCGCAGCCGAGGTTGGCTTGGAGGATCGAGGCGAAATGCGCGGCAAGATCGAGCGACTTGTAGGGGATGCCATAGGGGTTGCTCTCCATGATCGCGGCGGCGAAGAGCGGTTGGCTTGCCGGCGAGATCAGATGCAGCCCGACGGACATGGCGCCGGCGCTCTGACCGAAGATCGTGACCTTCTCGGGATCGCCGCCGAATTTGGCAATGTTGTCGCGCACCCACTCCATCGCTAGGCGTTGATCCATGAGGCCGTAGTTTCCCTTCAGGCCATCGATCCCGGCCAGGAAGCCGAGCGCTCCTAGGCGGTAGTTGAGCGTGACCACCACCACGTCGCCGATGGCGGCGAGATGGCGGCCGTCGAAGAGGGGGTTGCTGCTGTTGCCATCGACGAACGAGCCGCCGTAGATGAAGATCATCACCGGCAGCGGGTCAGCGCTGGCGACCTCGTCGGGCGGAACTGGCGTCCAGATGTTGAGGCTCAGACAGTCTTCGCTCAAATCGAGCTGGACGCCCGGCTTGAGCGCTTGCGGGCAGCTGGGGCCGAACCGGGTCGCTGACTGCGGTACATCAGTGGGTGCGATCGACTTGGGCGTAAAGGGCACGGGCGGCGCCCAACGATTGCTCCCTGCGGTCGACTCGCCATAAGGGATACCAAGAAAGGCGATGACACTGCGGCCTGCCCCGCCATTGGCCTGGCTCTCAACCTGCTGCTCCAGGCCACAGAACAGGCCGCTGCTGGTTCGCACAGAGGCGGTCGTGCAGCTGTTCTCCAGGGCTGCGTCGGTCTTAGCTGAGTCGAGGTCGGTCGCCGGCGCCTCGCCTGAGGCGACCCCAACGACCGAAAGCAAGCAGAGGGTGGCCGCAAAACGTGGCATGTTGCATTCCAGGCTCATGGAAGAGAGCGCCGACTCTGACAGCCGATCGCGTCGGCCGCAACCTCGCCGACGGCTCTGGTGCTCTCTCATAGATGGCGGTTCCCGTGCGCTCCTAGCATCGACCATGGGGCGCGCTGAAATCCAGCGCCGGGCCTTTGGGGACGATGCCGGTCGGGTTGATCTGCTTGTGGCTGCCGTAGTAGTGGAACTTGATGTGGTCCATGTTCACGGTTTCGGCGATGCTGGGCACCTGATAGAGCTCGCGGGTATAGGCCCAGAGGTTCGGATAGTCGACGAGACGCTGACGATTGCACTTGAAGTGCCCGTGATAGACCGGATCGAAGCGCACGAGGGTGGTGAACAGGCGCCAATCGGCCTCGGTGATGCGATCGCCGACCAGATAGCGCTGGGTCGCCAGCCTTGCCTCTAGCTGATCGAGGGTCGCAAAGAGTTTGTCGAAGGCATCTTCATAGGCGGCTTGGGTGGTCGCAAAGCCAGTTCGGTAGACGCCGTTGTTGACGTTGTCATAGACCAGCGCATTGATCGCGTCGATCTCGGCGCGTAGCTCTGCCGGATAGAGATCAAGGTCGGCGTTGCCCCAGGCGTCGAAGGCGCTATTGAGCATGCGGATGATCTCGGCGGACTCGTTGCTGACGATCGTTTGGCGCTGCTTGTCGTAGAGCACCGGCACGGTCACGACGCCATCGAAGCCCGGCGCGCTTTGCTGGTAGAGCTGCTCCAGCTTGTCGAAGCCGTGCACATGATCCGGCGTCGCGCCCGGGTACTCGCCAAAGACCCAGCTCTCGGGCGGCATCAGCGGATGCACCACCGACACGCTGATCAGCGCCTCAAGCCCTTTGAGCGAGCGCAGGATCAGCGTGCGATGGGCCCAGGGGCAGGCATAGGAGACGTAGAGGTGGTAGCGACCGGGCTCGGCCGGGAAACCGCCCTCGCCGGAGGGTCCCGGGCTGCCGTCCGCGGTGACCCAATGGCGAAAGCCGGATTCCCAGCGGATGAATTCGCCGTTCTTGTTTGCTGCCATGATCTTGCTCCGTCGCTCGGTGGTGATCTTTGAGGTTGGCTCTGAGTTTGGTTCTGAGGTTGGCACTGGCGCGGCAATTTTCACGCTCGGATGGGCCTCGATGGCCCTGAACCCGGGGTGGTTTGGGGCTTGACCCACACCCTGACCTATGGCTAGCTTCGCCCTCGGAACAAGATGTCAATGAGGATTGATCATGCGACTAAGGATTCCTGTCGATCGACTCCGCGCCCTCTCGTTGGACTCAGAGGAACAGGTGCGGAGCTGGCATGGACTGCACTCGCGCTTTGTCGAGGGGGCCCTCGTCCGCTCGCCCGTCAAGCAGGGCTGAGGCGATGGGTGCTCGCGATAGCCACGCGTCATCCGATGCCCTGCGACCCGATGATCGCCCCGATTATCTGGTTGCCATTGGTGCGTCAGCCGGGGGATTGCCGCATCTAAGCGCCATCATCAGCGGGCTTGGGCGCCACGGCCAGTCGGCTTACCTCTTTGCGCAGCATCTGAAGCCGGATCAGCAGACTCGCCTTCCCGAGCTCCTGGCGTCGCGGACGGATCTCGAGGTTCGGCTCGCCGAATCCGAGATGCCCTTGCAGTCCGATCATCTCTATGTCTGTCCGGCTGGGCGTGATTTGGAGGTCATTGATGGCCAGCTCGTCATCCGTGACCCTGACCCAGCCGTTCCCGAGGTGCCCTCGATCGATCGGCTGTTGCGCTCGGTTGCGGAGGCCTTTGGAGAGCGGGCTTGCGCGGTGATCCTATCGGGCACCGGCGAGGATGGTGCTGAAGGCTGTGAGGCCGTGCTCGCGGCGGGCGGACAGGTCATCGTGCAGTCGCCCGCAGATGCGCGCGCATCTGAGATGCCGACTGCAGTGCTCCGGCTCTCACCTGAGGTACGCTCAGGTGAGACCCAGCAGATCGTCAATTGGCTTAATCGAATCAGCGCCTTGAGCGACGAGGACAGGCCTGACCAGAGCTCCCCGGGCGATCTCTTCAATGAGCTGATCAAGCGCGTCTCCGAGCTCACTGGGCTGAAGCTCGACCGCTATAAAGACGCGACGCTGTTCCGCCAAACCACCCGGCACTATCAGGGGCTGGGCTTTGATTCGCTGCAGGCCTATTTCGACTATGCCAAGGATCGTCCCGAGCAGCTGAAAGAGCTGCAGCGGCGCTTCCTGCTGGCCGTCTCGCGCTTCTTTCGCGATCCCGAGGCGTTCGCCGCGGCGGAGCAAGCGCTCCGTCCGCGGCTGCGTGACAAAGAACAGGGCGATGCGATTCGTCTCTGGATTGCGGGCTGCGCCTGCGGTGAAGAGGCCTACTCGTTCGCGATCCTGCTGCATGAGATCCTCGGCGAGCGCTTCGAGGACTTCAATATCCACATCTTCGCCAGCGATGTCGATCCGCATGCGATCCAGACCGCGCGCGCCGGCCTCTACCCGCGCGAGTCGCTGAGCCAACTGGATGCCGATCGGCGTGAGCGCTGGTTTACTAAACAGGGCAGCCAATGGCGGGTGGATAAGTCTCTGCGCGAGCGTTGTATCTTCTGTGTCCACGACCTGCTTCGCCATCCGCCGTTCCTACGCATGGACCTGATCAGCTGTCGCAACCTGCTGATCTACTTCCGGCCCGAGCAGCAGCCACAGTGCCTGGAGACCTTTCATTATGCCCTCCAGCCCGGTGGGTTATTCCTGACTGGGCGCTCCGAGTCGGCTGGTATCGATGCCCATTTCTTCGAGCCGATCGATGCCCTGAATAAGCTCTATCGACGCCGCGCAGTGCCGTCTCAACCGCCCGGGCAGGGGCGTTATGCGCTGCCGATGCCGACCGCTGCGTCACGACGCTTGCAGCGTCATCCGAAACAGGCCGGCGATCCGATCCGCGATGCCGTCTTGGACGCACTGCTCCAGGCCCATGGGCTCGCTGCAGTGCTGGTGAACACGCGCTTTGAGCCGTTGCATTTCTTCGGTAACGCCCGGCGCTATTTCAGTTTGCCCAAGGACACCTCCGATTTCTCCCTCTTCGCGCTCTGTCGCCCTGAGCTCGGTCTCGAGCTGAAAGCGCTCTGCTACCGCTTTCTGCAAGAGGAACGAGACCTTTTGCATGGCATCAGCCTCGAGCTGGTCATTGACGAGCAGAGACTGCGCATCTCGCCGATGGCGCGCCGTCTCGAGCTTTCGAGCGAGCTGCCGGCCGGCGCCTTTCTGATCGTCCTCAAGGAGCAGCCCATCGACGATAGCGCATCGCCATCAGGCCCGGGCGAATCGGAGAGCAGCGAGGACCCACGGGATGCTGAGATCGCGCGCTTGCGCCGCGAGCGCGACGAGACTCAGGACAGCCTGGGCGCGCTCCTCGAGCAGCTCGCGGCTGCACACGAGGAGCTGCAATGGCTGCGCGAAGACAAAACTGTCTCCACTCAAGAGCTGCAAACCGCCAACGAGGAGCTTCAGTCCTCGAACGAGGAATTGACCACCCTCAACGACGAGCTGCGCGTCAAGACCCATGAAGCCACCCAGCTCAGCACCACCCTGACCAACATCCAAGAGTCGATCCGCACGGCCCTCATCGTGGTCAACCGCGATGGACGGATCATGCGCTTCAATGCGCTTGCGGTGCGCATCTTCGGCATCGGCGAGAGCGACATCGGTGATCACCTTGCGGTCATGCCTTCTCAGGTCAGACTGCCCGATCTGCGCGAGCGCCTGCAGGCAGTGATTGACTCAGGTGACTCCCAGGCGCAGCCGGTGCATCAGGATGATCTTCATTACCTGATGCGGATCGATCCCTATCGCGACGAGCTGGGCGAGGTCGCCGGCGTCGTGCTGACCTTTTCCGATATCAGCGAGCTGCACCGTTACGAACTCGCCCGCACCAGCAGTGAGCGGCAGTTCCGTCAGGTCTGGGAGGCCACCATGGAGGGGATGCTGGTGGCCGACGCGCGTGGCACGATCCTGCTGGTCAACCCGGCGCTTGAGCAGATCTTCGGCTACGAGGCGGGTGAGCTGGATGGGGAATCGGTCGATCGACTCGTTCCTGATGCACTGCGTGCGCGACATCAAGCACATCGCGAGGGGTTCCAGACCATGCCGGACCAGCGACGTCTGATGGACCGCGGCCGCGATATCCAGGGTCAACGCAAGGATGGCTCGCGCTTCGATGTCGCGATCGGCCTGAGCAGCATCGAGATGGACGGCCAGCGTTGTACGCTGGCCTCGGTCGAGGACATCACCGACCGCAAGACCGCGGAACGCGAGCTGGTTGCGAGCGCGGCGCGGCTCAGCGAAAAGGAGGCGGAGCTCCGGGAGGCGCAGCGTCTCGCGCGGCTCGGAAACTGGTATTGGGACTGCGCAACCGATCGGCTCAGCGGTTCGGAAGAGCTGCTGGGCATCTTTGGTCAGGAACCGAGTGCTGGAGGCTCTTTACCTGGGCCTGTTTAGCGGCGGCTGAAGGCGGCCCGCGAAGAGACCCTGCGCACCGGAAGCGGCTGTACGATGGATCTGGAAGTCGCGCTCGGGGGCACGGCGATTTGGGTTCGGATTCGCTGCGAAGCCGTGCTTGACGCTGCCGGCCATGCCAAAGGACTGCGCGGTACGATCCAGGATATTACCGGCCACAAGCGTCTGACTGAAGAGCTCGAGCGCCACCGCAATGGACTGCAGGAACTGGTGGAAGCGCGCACGCAGAGCCTCGCCGAGCAAGAGCGCCGGTCGGCCGCCATCATGCGTCTTCTGCCAGTCGGGGTCTGGATT
>NZ_JBUDPI010000021.1:0-21883 GCF_054919635.1 Halochromatium sp.
TGTTTGAGGCGGGGCGCGTCGTTCATGAGCCGATGAGGGGCCGATATAGAGGTAAGGGTCTTAGGGCTGAAGGTCTCGGGTTTAGGCGAGGTGGCTTGCGCGTGGTCCTCGTCGAGGCGAGGGGCCGGGTCGATGCGATCGACCGAGTCCGCTGATCGAGTTGCTCAACTTGATGGCTTGCCGTCTGCGGGAGTCGCCGACTCGTTGAACGGCTCGGGCTCGCCATCGTCTGACGGCTCAGTGAGGATGCGAATCCGCTGCTCGGCCTGGTCGAGCGCTTGCTGGCAGCCGCGGCTCAGGCGAATCCCTTCTTCGAAGGCCGCTAACGAGGCCTCCAGGGTCAGGTCGCCGCGCTCGAGCTGATCGACGATCGTCTCCAGCGCCTGCAACGAGGCCTCGAACTGCTTGGGGTCTTGAATCTTGTCTTCGCTCATTACTGGTTTGAACCCACCTTTCAGTTTACGGTACCGTAGCGGGCTTTGACCGGTCAACGCAGCTCAGTTTGAAGGAGTACCCCGCCCGCCATGAGCGGCAACTACGACGCCTCGGCCATTGAGGTTCTCAGCGGCCTGGACCCGGTGCGCAAGCGCCCGGGCATGTATACCGACACCACTCGTCCGAACCATCTTGCGCAAGAGGTCATTGACAACAGCGTCGATGAGGCGCTGATTGGGAAGGCCACGAGGATTGATGTCATTCTGCATCAGGACGGCTCCATTGAGGTCACCGATGACGGTCGCGGCATGCCCGTCGATCTACATCCCGAGCAGGGCTTGCCGGGGGTCGAGGTGATCCTCGGCACCTTGCACGCCGGCGGCAAGTTCTCGGCTGGCAGTTATCGCTTCTCCGGCGGTCTGCACGGCGTCGGGGTTTCGGTCGTCAATGCGCTCTCCGAGCGCCTCGAGGTCTGGGTCAAGCGTGCCGGTAAGGAGTATCGGATGGCCTTTGCGCATGGCAACAAGACCGAAGATCTCACCGAGATCGGTAGCGTTGGTCGAGCCAATAGCGGGACGCGCCTTCGGTTTTGGCCGGACGAGCGCTATTTCGATTCGCCTAAGGTCTCGGTCAGACAGCTCACGCATCTGCTGCGGGCGAAAGCGGTCCTCTGTCCCGGACTCGACGTCCGATTTCGCGACGAGAACACGGGTGATGAGCAGCGTTGGTGCTATGCCGACGGGTTGCGCGACTACCTAAGCGAGGCATTAGGAGAGGCGGAGCGGGTGCCGGATGAGCCCTTCGTCGGCACGCTCGAGGGCCAGACCGAAGCAGCAAGCTGGGCCGTGACCTGGCTGCCTGAGGCCGGTGAGCCGGTGACTGAGAGCTATGTGAACCTGATCCCGACCGTGCAGGGTGGCACGCACGTCAACGGCTTTCGCACCGGCCTTACCGAGGCCGTGCGTGAATTCTGCGAATTTCGCAATCTGCTGCCGCGCGGGGTCAAGCTCGCGCCCGAGGATGTTTGGGCACGGGCGAGCTGGATCCTGTCGGTCAAGCTTGCCGACCCCCAGTTCTCCGGCCAGACCAAGGAGCGGTTGTCCTCGCGCGAGTGCGCACCCTTCGTCTCCGGGGTGGTCAAGGATGCGTTCAGCCTTTGGCTGAACCAGCATGTCAGCGATGGCGAGCGCATCGCCGAGATCGCCATCGGTGCCGCCCAGGCGCGCTTACGGGCTGGTCGGACCGTGACCCGAAAACGAGTGACCCAGGGTCCGGCGTTGCCGGGTAAACTGGCCGACTGCACGGCGACTGATCCGGCGCGCACCGAGCTGTTCTTGGTCGAGGGCGATTCCGCCGGTGGCTCGGCCAAGCAGGCGCGCGATCGCGAGTTCCAGGCGATCATGCCCCTGCGCGGCAAGATCCTGAACACCTGGGAGGTTGATCCGGCCGAGGTGCTGGGCTCGCAAGAGGTCCATGACATCGCTGTTGCCATCGGTGTCGATCCGGGCAGCGATGATCTGACACGCCTGCGCTTCGGCAAGATCTGTATCCTGGCCGACGCGGACTCCGACGGTGCCCACATCGCAACCCTGCTCTGCGCACTGTTTCTGAGGCATTTCCCGCGGCTGGTCGCAGCGGGCCACGTCTTCGTAGCGATGCCGCCGCTGTTCCGGATCGATGTCGGCAAGCAGGTCTTCTATGCGCTAGACGACGCCGAGCGGCGTGGTGTGCTGGATCGCATTGCCGCTGAGAAGCTCAAGGGCAAGGTCAGCGTGCAGCGTTTCAAGGGTCTCGGGGAGATGAACCCGCAGCAGCTGCGCGAGACGACGATTCATCCGGATACAAGGCGTCTCGTTCAGCTGACGGTTGAGCCTGGCGATGACAGCGCCACCTTGATGGATATGCTGCTGGCCAAGAAGCGCGCTGCCGATCGGCGCGCTTGGCTGCAGGAGAAGGGCGATCTGGCCGAGGTTTGAGACTGGCTGGCGCCTCACTGCCTACCCAACTGGATATAGAGCCTGACGATGTCCTCATTTGCATATGCCCACGCTGCTGACGACGACTGGCATCTGGCGCTTGAGCGCGTCATCAACGGGCTCGGCTCAGCGCAGGGTCGACTCGGTTTTCTCTATGTGACCGATGCGATCAACGCGCACCTGGAGGCGATTCTCGATGCCCTTCGCGATGCCACCGATGTCGAGCATTGGGTTGGCGCGGTCGGTATCGGGATCTGCGCAACTGGTGCCGAATACTACGAGCGACCGGCGATTGCGGCGATGATCGCCGATCTGCCCGAGGAGGCGTTCCGCGTATTCCAGCCGATCGTCAAGGACCTTGAGGGCTTCGATGCGGCGCAGCGCGCTTGGCTCGGCAGTGCCCAGCCCTTTATGGCGCTGGTGCATGCCGATCCGGCCAACCCACTGACTGAGAGCCTGATCCGCCAGCTTGCCGAGCGCACCGTCACGGGATTCCTGGTCGGTGGCTTGGCCAGCAGCCAGCACAATGCGCGTGTGATCGCGGACCAGCCCACCGAGGGCGGCCTGACCGGCGTGATGTTTACTGAGGCCGTGGGCATACAGACTGCACTCTCGCAAGGCTGTTCACCGATTGGACCGCACCGGCGCATCACCGAATCGCAACGCAACGTCATCGTCGAGCTCGATGGTCGCCCGGCCTTGGATGTGTTCAAAGAGGATATCGGCGAGGTGCTGGCGCGGGATATCGCGCGTGTTGGCGGCTACATCTTTGTCGGGCTGCCGATCAAGGGCTCGGATACCGGCGACTACTTGGTGCGGAATCTGATCGGTGTCGATCTCGAGAAACGGCTGGTTGGCATTGGCGATCTGGTCGAGCAGGGCCAGGAGCTGATGTTCTGCCGGCGAGATGCCAATACCGCTCGTGAGGACCTGTCTCGGATGCTCCAGCGTCTGAAGGCGCGCTTGAGCGGGCCACCTCGCGGTGGTGTCTATGTCTCCTGTCTGGGCCGTGGCGCCAACCTGTTCGGCGATGACTCCCAAGAGCTGAAGCAGATCCGCGACGAGCTTGGAGATTTCCCGCTGGTCGGCTTCTTCGCCAACGGCGAGCTGTCCCAGAATCGTCTCTATGGCTATACGGGCGTATTGACCCTCTTTACCTGATGGAGCCAGCTGATGCGGTTCAGGCGATGCTGAGGAATTGCGGCATCCTGACTCGAGATTCGTGCTTGGCGCACAAGCGACCGGTTCGGGCCTCAAGGTGACCACAAGCGACGGCACTCGCGCTCGCTTTCAGCGCTCGACCCTGCTATGGGGGGTGGTCGCGGTGCTCGCGATCGCAGTTGCTGTCGTGGTGATCCTGAAAGCCTGGCCGTTACTGAATCCACGGGTGAGCGAGCGGGCGCCGTTGCGTCCGGAGTGTGACCTGCTCAGCCAAGCCTGCTCGGTTCGGTTCGCCAGCGGCGCTGAGGTAGGGCTTGATATCCTCCCTCGCGGTATCCCGGCGGTGCATCCACTCGAGCTTCGCGTCAATCTTGAAGGCTTGCCCGTTCCGCAGCAGGTCGAGGTCGATTTCGCGGGCGTCGATATGGCGATGGGCTTCAATCGGGCTGCCTTGAGCTACGATGCCGCAGCCGATGCTTGGACAGGCCAGGGCATGCTGCCGGTCTGCGTTCGGGATCGGATGACCTGGGAGGCGCGCGTTCTGCTGCGTTACCCGGACCGGTTGCTGGCGGCACCGTTTCGGTTCGTGAGTCTGCGCCCGGGCGAGCGCTGAGCAGCACGCAGCATGCCTCTGGCTTGGCGCTTTTATACCCAACGCACGCCAATTGACAGCACGACATAGCGGAGGGTCGGGTGGCGGCGAGCGCGGGTGTCGACGGCATGGATGCCGTCGTCAAGCCTCCGAGGACGGATTCACGGCTTCCCCCGATCGCCGCTGCCCGACCCGGAGCGGGCTCGAAGCGCCGAAAACTGATCTGCGATGGGTATAGCTTAGCGATTCTTGTTTGGCGATTGTGGCGTGGCTGTTCTGGTTCAGCATCGCTGGTATCGCCGCGGGCTAGGAATCGATTGCTCCTGTTGGTCCGCGAAGTCCGGGAAGCGCTGCTATCATCTGGGGACGTTCGCTCGCCGCTGTGGTCTGCGGGTGCTCGTCCAAGCTTGGAGAAAGAATCATGCGTGTTTTGGTCGGCGACATCGGCGGCACCAAGACGGCTCTCGGCCTCGCCGAGGTCAATGGCAATAGCGTCAAGCTCGATATGCATCGTCAGTATCCGAGCCGAAAGTCGGTCTCGCTCAGCGAGATCGTGACGACCTTCTTTGATGAAACGGGTTGTCAGTGCGAGGTGGCGGCCTTCGCCGTGGCCGGGCCGGTGGTGAGCGGACGGAGCAAGACGACCAATCTGCCGTGGCAGATCGATGCGGCGGCCATGCAGAAGAGCCTCGGCTTTGACCGCGTCGGTCTCCTGAACGACCTCGAAGCCGTTGCCTGGGGGGTGCCGGCACTGACGGCCAACGAGCTTGCGGTCCTCCAGCAGGGCGCGAGCGTCGCGGTTGGCAATGCCTGTGTCGTCGCCGCCGGGACTGGACTGGGGGAGGCTGGTCTGTATTGGGATGGGGCGAACTATCGCCCGTTCGCGACTGAAGGTGGCCATACCGACTTTGCGCCGACTGACGACCGCGAGTTTGCGTTACTGAATTACCTGCAAAAAAAGGTTGGGCGCGTGAGCTGGGAACGGGTCGTCTCGGGGATGGGGATCGGTAACATCTACGAATTCCTGGCCCAATGGCATAAGGCGGTGCATCCACCCGCGGTTGCGGAGGCCTTGCGCAGCGACGGCGACATCGCGGCGGCGGTTGCCGAGGCTGCTGGCAATGGCCACGCAATCAGCCAAGAGGCGATGGAGCTGTTCGCCGTGCTCTACGGCCGTGAGGCTGGGAATACGGCGCTGAAGCATATGGCCCTGGGCGGGGTCTACCTTGCGGGAGGCATTGCTCCGAAAAACCTAGCGCTACTGCAAGGTGCTGGTTTTGCCGAAGGTTTCCGAGACAAGGGGCGCATGCGCGGCCTGATGGAGCAGATTCCGGTCTGCGTCATCCTTGACCCACATACCCCGCTGTATGGTGCGGCACGCTATATGGCCTCAGAGATAGGCTAAAGTGTTTCTTCTGTGCCATTATATGTCGCATCTTTGCACCGCGGGGATGTGCTACCAGGATGTCTCGCCCTAAATGCCGATCCCGAATCCGTGATTGCCCATTGCGTCTCGATTGGCAACACTGGCTGGTGGGATTTTGGTTTGGCGTTGCACTGCTGTTGATGCTCCTATCTCCGGCTGGAGCAAAGGCGCTGAAGCTTGAGGTGAAGGTGAGTGGGCTCGAAGGACAGTATGAGAGCAATGTCCTCGCCTTGCTCGGACTCTATCAGGAGCGCGGCGATACCGAGATGTCGGTGCCGCGTCTGCGCGCGCTCTATCGACGGGCACCGGAGCAGATTCGCGATGCCCTTGCACCCTTTGGTCTCTATCGGGTCGAGATCGAGTCGAGTCTGACCCAGCCGGAGACCGAAGAGGGCCCCTGGGTTGCCACCTTCAAGATCGATCCCGGTAATCCCGTGAAGATCAGCCAGATCGACTACCTCATTACCGGCCCAGGCGCCGATAATCCACGTTTTCCCAAGCAGTTTCCGATGAAGGTCGGCGATCCGCTGATCCATGCCGACTATGAGAAGGCCAAGAGCAGCATCCTCAATATCGCATCCGAAGAAGGGTATATCCAGGCCAGTCTTGTGCGACATCTGGTACTGGTCGACCCCGTGGCCTACGACGCCATCGTCGAGTTCCATCTCGAGACCGGGGAGCGGTTCTACCTCGGCCAGGTGCGCTTCGAACAGGATCTTCTTGACGATGACTTTCTCCAGAAGTTCGTCACCTTCAAGCCGGGCGTGATCTATAACCCCGAGCTATTGCTCGAGCTCCAAGGGCGTCTGATTGGTGCCGAGTACTTTGAGGATGTCGAGATCCGGCCGCTCGAGGACGAAGCTGGAGTGGATCGACAGGTGCCTATCGAGGTGATCGCGACCCGCAACAAGGCCAATGTCTATCGCGTGGGCGTCGGTTTTGGCACCGACGTTGGTCCGCGCTTTAACCTCGACTATCGGCGTCGCTACATCGGGCGCAGAGGTCACAATCTGAAGGCCGAGCTGGAGGTCTCGCAGCTCGAGCAGTCCTTGGTCGCTGAGTATCGCATCCCGATTCGCAATCCGTCCCGGGACTTCATCCAGATCCGGCCAGAGATCTACGCCTTCGATACCGATAGCCGCGAGGGTGACCTGTTCAAGCTTGGTGTTGCACAATCGGTGCAGACCAAGCATGGGTGGCGGCGCGTCATGGGCCTGGATTACCGCTACGAGGATTTTTCGGTGGCCAATGATGATGACGGTAGCTTCAATGGCCTTGTTCCGAACATCTCCTGGTCGAAGGTGGTCGCCGATGATCCGATCAACACCAAAAACGGGTATCGAATCAATACCTATCTGCAGGGCACCTCGGAGAATCTGCTCTCAAGTAGCAGCTGGCTCAGCGGGCAGTTGAATTACAAAGTGATCAAGTCACTGGGCGAAAAGATGCGTTTCATCGGGCGCACCAATCTGGGCGCGATCTGGGCGAGCGGCATCGAGGAAGTCCCGGCGAGCCAGCGTTTCTTCGCTGGTGGTGATAACAGTATTCGCGGTTGGGCCTTCGATGTGCTCGGCCCTGACGACCCGGTCACCAATGAAACCGTTGGGGGGCGTTTCTTGGCGGTGGGCAGCCTCGAGCTGGAACACCAGATCGTCGGCAAATGGGGTGGGGCTGTGTTCACCGATTTTGGGAATGCCTTCGACCCGGACTATCAGGAGGAATGGGAGCAGAGCGTCGGTCTTGGTATCCGTTACAGTACGCCAATCGGTCCGGTCCGGATCGATCTGGCCTATGCATTGACCAAAGATCCAGCCGGGTTTCGTCTGCACTTTGCCCTAGGTCCAGACCTGTGAGCTCGAGCGACAAGAACCAGCATCCGAGAGCGGCGGGCAGCGAGACCCTAGACCAGCCTGATTCGGACTCTGCTGTCCGATCTGGAGCCGATTCGGTCGATTCGGTCGATTCGGACGCTGCTGATTCGCAGCCCGTGGCAGGGCGACGGCGACGTTTTCGGCCGCTGCGCTGGCTCGCGAGCCTAATCGCCGTCCTCTTGACGCTGGTCGTGCTCCTGCTCGTCTTCGTGCTTGGGACCCAGACTGGGCTCAGAACCCTCTTTGCCGTGGCCGAGGATGTGGCGCCCGGATTGCTGAAGGTCGATCGGGTCGAGGGACGGGTGCTCGGTCGATTGGAGCTCGATGGCTTCGAGCTGAGCCTGGCATCGCTGCAGACCTCGGTTGGCAGCCTGGTGCTGGATTGGAGCCCCGGCGCCTTGTTCACCGGGCAGTTGAAGATTCAGGAGCTGACCGGGCGCGACATCCTGGTGGTGACCGAGCCTGCGGAGGAGAAGCCCAGCGAGCCGTTCGAGCTACCTTCCATCAGACTACCGATCGGTATCTCGATCGATCTGCTCCTGGTGGAGCGGCTCAGCTACCGGCAGTCAGGCGCCCCCGCCGAGGCCGCGATTGAGCTCAAACGGGCTGAGCTGTCGGCAACGGCGAGCGGCGATCGGGTCGATCTCAAGAGGCTGACGGCCGAGCTATCGCAGCCGTACGCGCGCGCTCGAGCAGCAGGTCAGGTCCAGCTCGATGGCGCTTATCCCATTGAGCTGAGTCTCGATTGGCGCTTCCAGCAGGCGCCGGCGCTGTCGGTGACAGGCGAAGGTCAGGTCACCGGTGACCTGGATGCGCTGTCGATCACCCACCGGGTCAGTGGCTCGGTTCAGGCGATCCTCCAGGCCCAGATCCGGGACGCCTTGACGGCGCCAAGCTGGCAGGCCGAGATCGATCTCAAGGCCGTCGAGCTGCCGCAGATCCTGGTCGACGCACCGCCGGTCAATCTGCAGGCGCAGCTGAAGACAGAGGGCGACCTAAAGCAGGCATCGGTCAAAGGAAGCCTCCAAGGCGCGGCCCCAGAGGTGGTCGAGATGGGCCGCCTCTCGGCCGAGCTGGATCTCGACTGGGCGTCTCAGGTGTTGAGCATCAACGCGCTTCGCTTGAGCGAGTCCAGTACAGGGGACCAGACCGCAGCAACGGATGCGGGCCCAGACCAAGCGCCGTCGGCTGACACGGAGCCTACCGGCAGCGATCATCCGGCTGCGCAAGTCAACGTCAGTGGCCGCCTCGACCTCAACCCGAGCGTGCCGGAATTCGAGCTCGAGGTGGTTTGGGAGCAGCTGCACTGGCCCTTGGCAGGGGCGCCGGTTGCACAGTCGCCGCAGGGATCGATCGCCGCCCAGGGCTCGCTCGAGCGCTACGACTATCGGGTCAATGCGCAGGCATTCGGTGCCCAGATCCCTGAGACCTCGGTGGCGTTGGTGGGGACCGGAGACCAGCGCAGTACCGAGCTGGTCGAGCTGACGATCAATACCCTGAATGGCCTCATCAGCGGGAAGGGGCAGGTCGGCTGGTCGCCCGAGCCGAGCTGGGATCTGGCGCTGACCGCAAACGGAATCGATCCGGGTCGCCAGTGGCCGGGTCTGGATGGCAGTGTCGGACTGAAGGCGGATACCCGTGGCAGTCTCAAGGATGGCTTTCGCTACAGCCTCAATCTGAACACAGCGTTGACGGCCTATCCTGACGCGCTTCTCAACCTGAAGGGAACCGGGAGCGCAGATGACGCCGAGATCCAAGCATTCAGCATCGAGACCCTCGGGGGCCTGATCGAAGGCAGCGGTGAGCTGGCCTGGGCTCCCGAGGCCAACTGGCGCCTCACGCTCGAGGCCCGCGATATCGATCCCGGCCTTCAGTATCCAGCGCTCAAGGGGCGCGTTGGGCTAACGGCTGAGACGGCCGGGGGGCTTGGGCAGGGATTCGACTTCAAGCTCAAGGGTAAGGCGGCGCTCGCGGATTATCCGCCGACGCAGATCGATCTGGCCGGAACCGGGACCGACGCCTCGGCGAGGCTCGAGACGCTCAGGATCGACGTCATCGGTGGGCGCATCGATGGTAGTGGCGAGCTTGCCTGGTCGCCCGATCTCAGCTGGAGCACAGCCTTCACAATGACCGGCCTCGATCCCGGTCAGGTGCTCGCTGACTGGCCTGGTACGCTAGGAGGCCGTCTCCAGAGCCAAGGCTCGATGATCGAGTCGGGGCTGGAGCTGACCGCCAGCATCAGCGATTTCGGCGGCCAATTGCGGGGTTACCCGGTCGCTTTGCAGGCCGATGTCGCAATGCAGGGGCAGACTGTGACGCTGCGCACCCTGCAAGCAAGCTCGGGCGACACGCGGCTTCGTGTGGACGGACGCATCGACGACCAGCTCGATCTGCGCTACGCCTTCAATTCGCCGAGCCTTGCCGCGCTGCTGCCGGAGCTCAAGGGACGTCTCGAGGCCGATGGCAGCCTGACGGGCCGCTTCGATGCACCCAGGATGAGGCTCAGTCTTAACGGTCGCGACATCGAGATGAACGGGCAGGGCATCGAACGCCTGGAGGCAACCGCCGATCTCGGGCTGGCCCCGGAAAGCAGGCTTCAGCTTCGCATCGACGGCAGCAACCTGATCGTTGGGCCGCAGCGTTTCGAGACACTGCAACTGGTTGGTCAGGGAACGACTCAGGCGCATCAGCTCAGCGCTGAGGTTGCGTCCGATCAGCTCAGCTTGGGACTGACGCTGGATGCCGGCCTCGGCGAGGCCAATGCCTATCGCGGTCGACTGACGCGGCTCTCGCTCCAAACCCAGGACTATGACGATTGGGGATTGCAGCGGGCGGCACCCTTTCGCCTAGCGGCGGGAGCCGTCGAGGCTGGCCCAGTCTGCATTGGTAACAATGGCTCGACGACGGGCTGCGTTGCCTTTCGGCAGCCTGAGGCAGGGCGTTTCTCGGCCTCGCTCGATCTGCAGCGACTCGGATTCGATCTGCTGGATGCGATCACGCCAGATACGGTCTCGCTATCCGGCTACCTGACCGCAAAGGCCAATTTTCAAGGGCAAGGGGAGTTACTCACCGGGAGCGCCGAGCTGAGGGTGCCCGAGGGTGACGTTGAGATCGTCTTGCCGCGTGCGAGTCAGACCTTGGCCTTCGCGGGGACCCGCCTTGATGTGCGCGCCGATGCGAGCGGCGTCGATGCCGCTTTTGAACTGCCGGTCGAGAACGCCGGGCGCATCGAGGCGCAGCTGGGCTTGCCGGGTTTTCGCCTCAGCGGCGTCGACGATCAGCGCCTCACTGGTCGCATCCGCATCGATCTCGATGGCTTAGATCGCCTCGCGAGGTTGGCGCCTGAGGTGAGCGGCGCTGAAGGCCGCATCGACGGTGATCTGATGCTGGGTGGCCGTCTCTCTCAGCCGGCGATCCAAGGCAATCTTGCGATGCGCGATCTCGCGCTCACCGTCCCGACGATCGGCCTCGAGGTCGCAGATCTCAACCTGAGTCTGCAGAGCGAGAGCGCAGATGCGATGGAGCTCAGCGGAAGCGGGTTGATCGGGGGTGGTCAGCTGAGCATCGACGGCGGTGCAACCGGGATCAGCACTGGCGAGCCGAACGTCACCGTTGAGCTGCAGGGGCGTGAGCTCAAGGTCGCCGATACCAAAGAGTACCTTGCCATTGTCACATTGGACATCAAGGCCGGCTTTGGTGTCGGCGGTGGTGCGGTGCGTGGTGAGCTGAGGGTGCCGAGCGCGAATATCATGCCGCGAACGATCCCGGCGGGCGCGGTGCAGCCATCCCCCGACGTAGTCCTCGAAGAGCCGGCCGAGAAGGAGCCCTTTCCGCTCAGTATCGACCTCCTGGCCAAGCTCGGCGACGAAGTCTTGCTAGAGGCCTTTGGACTGCGCGGCTTGCTCCAGGGACAGCTGCGGATCACCAAACAGCCCGGTAAGGAGCTTCTCGGCAGTGGTGAGCTGCAGGTGGTCGACGGGACCTATCGGGTTTCATTGCCTGGTCTCGGTCTGCTGACGTCGGTCGGTAAGCCACTGGTGATCGAGAAGGGGATTGTGCTGTTCGCGAATACCCCGCTCGATAACCCGGGCATCATTCTCAATGCCCAACGCGAAGGGGGTGATATGACCGCCGGCGTTCGGGTGCTGGGGACCTTGCGCAATCCGAAACTGGCCTTCTTCTCGGACTCCGATCCCAACCTGTCACAATCCGAGATCACCAGCTATCTGGTGACAGGCATTCCGCCAAAGCGCGGTGGCCAACAGGATGATCGCTCGATCTCGGTCGGCACCTATATCGCGCCAAAGCTGTACATGGAGTACGACACCAGCCTGGGCGATCAATCCGATAGCATCAAGATGCGCTACGACCTGACCAAGCGTGTCCAGATACAGAGCGAGACCGGAGATGCGCAGGGATTCGATATCTTCTACAAGTTCGAGAATTGAGCCACGCATCGATGGAGACGGGTCGTTGTCCGGCTCTGATCCTGGTCAGGATTCCTGACAGATGAGCCATGAATAGCCGTCTCTGGGGCCCAGGGTACTGGCCGAGCTGGGCCGCTGTGGGGTTGTTCAAGCTCTTGGCGCTGTTGCCGTTTCGGGTTCAGGCCGGGTTGGGCCATGGACTGGGCTGGATCGGTTATCAGCTTGCCTGGGACCGGCGCCGAGTCGCTCGCATCAATCTGTCGATCTGTTGTCCTGAGCTGAGGCCGAAGGAACGCGAGCAGCTGGTGCGCGAGCATTTTGGCTGGCTTGGTGTGGCCGCAGTCTGTCAAGGTTTGAGCTGGTCGGCGCCGCCGCAGCGCTTGTCGCGTATCGTTCGCTTGCGCCATCGTGAGCGGATCGATGCCTTGCTCGAGGCGGGCCGGCCGGTGATCGTGCTGGTGCCGCATTTCGTCGGGCTTGAGCTGGGTGGGACGGCGTTTACGGCCTTGGTGCATTCGGGGATGTACATGTATCAGCGGATTCGCAATCCGGTCATCGATGCACAGGTGCGGCATGCACGGACGCGGTTTGGGGCCATTCCGGTAGAGCGTCAGGATGATCTGCGGGGGCTGATCCGGACCTTGAAGTCGGGTGTGCCGTTCTTCTATCTGCCTGATCAGGACCCGGGTCGGCGCCGTGGTGTCTTTGTGCCCTTTTGTGGTGTGCCGGCGGCGACGGTGCCGACCTTGGGGCGGATTGCTCGGTTAGCGAATGCGGTCGTGATTCCGACCTTTGCGCGGTTTTTGCCGCGGGGGGAGGGCTTAGAGCTGAGTTTTGATCCGCCGATCGCGGATTTCCCAACGGGTGATACGGAGGTCGATACGGTGCGAATGAATCAGGTCATCGAGGCCCGCTTGGCGAGTATGCCGGCGCAGTATTTTTGGGTGCATCGGCGGTTTAAGACGCGGCCTGAGGGGGTGGAGCCGATCTATCCGGTGCGGCGGCGGAAGCGGCGTTGATAGTGAGCTTGTCTTGGTTGGCGGCGGAAGATGCTGCTTTGTGTCTCGGGTTGGATGGAGAATGCTTGCTGTGCGTCTTGCGCTGTGGCGTTTCCGGTGAGCGTTTGGATGTGGTTGTTTGCTCGCTTGTCGCAGGCGCCGGGGTCGGGTACCGCTCGTCGGGGGACGCCGTGAATACGTCCTTGTAGGCTCGACGATCGCCGTCCTGGCGATCGACGCCCCCGACGAGCGGTGCCCGACCCCGGCGCTTCGGGCGTTGGTCATGGAGTTCTGGCGCTGGGGCTGTGTTTATCGTCGCTTCGACGACAGCCCTTTGACTTGCTCAACCGGGTGGTATTGGGAGGAATGACTGTGTTTCCGTCTTGGATGCCACGGCTTGGGCGGTCTCGGGACTGGCTTGTGGGCATGGTGCTGCTGGCCTTGGTCGTGGTCTGGGTCGAGACCACCTTGGGCGGGTCGGCGGTACTTGCGCCTTGGGCAACGCTGCCGTTATCGATTCTGGTTGGGGCCTTCTTGTTGACGGCGACGAGCTACCTGCTGCGGGCGGTTCGAGTACGGGTCTATTTTGCAGAGTTGCTGGCAGGGCGTCGGGATTTTCTGTTGGTGCTGCGGCTCTCGGTGCTCCATAACACCGCGAATAATCTGCTGCCGATGCGGGCTGGGGAGATGGTCTTTCCTTGGTTGATGCGCCGCTATTTTGGCTATGGCTTGCTCGCCGCTGGTGCGTCGCTTGGGTGGATTCGTGTGCTGGATCTGCACTTCTTGGGGGTGATCGGCCTTGTTGTGCTCTGGATGCGCATTCCAAGTCCTTGGTGGGGCTTGTTGGTTGTGGGCTGGTTGGGGCTGCTGCCGCTCTTTTGGCGGGTGGGGCGCTTGCGGTCGAAGGTCGCGGGCGATGGAGTCGGGCGCTTGCGGCGGTTGCTAGGGTTTATCGCGGCAGCGGCGCCACAGGCGCCGGGTACTGTGCTTTGGCTCTATGGATTGACGGCGCTGTCCTGGAGTCTGAAATTTGTTGGTTTTGCGCTGATCCTTGGCCATTTTGTGCCGGTGGCACTCTGGCAGCTGATGCTTGGGGTGATGGGGGCGGAGCTGTCGACGGTACTGCCGTTCCATGGCATCGCCGGCAGTGGCTCTTTTGAGCTGGCGACGGTTGCGGCGATGGTGCCTCTGGGAGTGGCGCCGGCGGAGGCTTTGGCGGGGGCTGTGAATCTGCATCTATTCTTGCTTGGCACCACCCTGCTGCTCGGGTTTACAGCCTTGATGCTCCCGGTGCCTAACCGAGCGAAGCAGGGCCATTGACGGCGAACTGCTTCTTTAGATGGCTCTCAAGTGCGCGGCGGTCATTCTTGCCCATGTCCTCGGTCTCCTCGGCAACCTGTTCGAGATCGACCTGATCGATCTGTACCGCGCGAAGTCGCCGGGCCGTCTCTAAGGTCCAGGCGTAGAAATCACCCTCCTATTCGGTGATGCTTTCACTGGGCATCGTCATCAGTGTTACTGCGCGAGGGTGAGGAGGGCGTCAAGGTCAAGATTGGCCTCGCAGTGATCGGCGAGGGCGTCGAGGGCGGCCTCGATGCGCTGCTCGAAATCGAGTGCGGCGGCTCTCGCGCCGATCTGCTCGAGCCAGTGGGCGCGGAAGGTATCGCTGCCGAAGATGCCATGGACGTAGCCACCCATGACACGGCCGTCTGCTGAGACGGCTCCTTCCGGACGCAGGCTGCCCTTCTCGTCTTGCAGCAGAAGCCAGGGATGCTCGAGACCGATTCCCGTGGTTCGGCCCATGTGCATCTCGTAGCCGGTGACCCGGCAGCCGCTGAGCTGGTCGGTCTGGTCGAGGTCGATTAGGCGCTTGTCGCCGCTGATGGTGGTTTCGATGTCGAGGAGACCCAGGCCGGGGGTTTCTCCCGGCTCGCCTTCGATCCCTTCGGGGTCGCGCACAACCTGACCGAGCATCTGAAAACCGGCACAGAGGCCGAGCACGCGGCCGCCGCGGCGGACATGGGCGAGGATGTCGATGTCCCAGCCCTCACGGCGCAGGGTCTCGAGGTCGGTACGGGTGGCCTTGGAGCCGGGCAGGATGACGACGTCGGTCTCGACTGGGATCGGGTGGCTAGGCTTGATCCAGCGCAGATTGACGGCGGGCTCGGCGGCGAGAGGGTCCATATCGTCGAAGTTGGCGACGCGCGAGAGGCGCGGAATGGCGATATTGACGCTGCTGCCGCCATTGGCCCACTGGCCTTCAGCTGGCCGCTCAAGGGCCAGGGAGTCTTCGGCGGGCAGTTGCGAGGCGCCTTCGAACCAGCGCAGCACGCCGAGGAAGGGCCAGCTGGTGATCTGGGTGATGGTCTCGCAAGCGGGCTCGAAGAGCGAGAAGTCGCCGCGGAATTTGTTCACCAGGTAGCCGACCACACGCTCACGATCGGCCTGATCGAGCAGCATCCAGGTGCCGACGAGCGAGGCCATGGTGCCACCCTTGTCGAGATCGCCGACCACGATCACCGGCACCTTGGCGCGCTCGGCGAAATACATGTTGGTGATGTCGCAGTCGCGCAGATAGATCTCGGCGCCGCTGCCGGCGCCTTCGACCAGGACCAGATCGGCCTCGGCACAGGTGCGCTCGAAGCTGTCGAGGATCGCCGGCATCATGCCTTGGCGCATCTGATGATAGATGCGGGCGGGGCAATTACCGAGCGACCGTCCGCGAAGCACCACCTGCGAGCCAACGTTGGTCTGTGGCTTGAGCAGCACCGGATTCATGTGGATCGAGGGCGCAACGCCGCAGGCGCGCGCCTGCAAGGCCTGAGCGCGGCCGATCTCCCCGCGTGGCTGCTCGCCGTCGGCGCTGGGCGGAAGATCGCTGTCAGCGGTGACGGCTGCGTTGTTGCTCATATTCTGCGCCTTGAACGGACGCACTGTGAGTCCGCGTCGGCGATAGGCTCGACAGAGTCCAGCCACCAGCAGGCTCTTGCCGACGTCGGAGGCCGTGCCCTGGATCATCAGGGTGCGCGCGCGGCGTGGGCCGTGATCAAGCAGCGGGGGTAGCTGAAGGTCGATCGTCGGTGCAGTGTCTGCCATGGGTGATACGCGATACAATTGGTCTAACAAAACTGATCTAACAAAACCAGCGATGGTCAAGCGTTATGGAGCAAGTCAACGATATTCAGGCGGCCCGGCAACTGTCCGATCTGCTGAATCGGGTCTCCTCCCAAGGCGTGAGTTTTGAGCTGACCCGTGGTGGACGTCGTATCGCACGATTAGTGCCCGCGCCATCACCGAAAGATCTGAAGGTCTCGGAGTTGAACGATCTCTTTGCCCGACTCCCGCGGCTGGGTGATGAGACTGAGGCCTTTGAGCGGGATATTGCTGATGCGCAATCTGCACTCATGCTTGATCGCGACCCTTGGTTGGGTTAGTTAGCGCTCTCAAGACAAGAACTCGATGGGATTGCTCATCGATACTGGGGTATTGATCCGTGCCGAGCGTCGCGGCCATTCGGCATTGGACTTTTCACCCTGGTCACACTATGGCGACGCTGCAATCAGCGTCGTCACCGCCTCGGAACTGCTGGTCGGTGTTCACCGAGCGACGTCAAAGAGCCGGCGTGTTCGCAGGTCGGCGTTCGTGGAAGGCTTGCTCGCCGCCATACCGATCTTGGACCTCACATTAGAGGTTGCTCGCGTTCATGGGGAGTTAGTAGCCCTACTGGCTGAACAAGGCCCAACCATGGGCGCTAATGATGCCTTTATCGCCGCCACGGCACTCGCAAGCGGCTACGCCTTGCTCACCACTGACGCTGATGACTTCACGCGTGTTCCGGGGCTCGAAGTGCTGCCCCTCAAATAGCCCTAGTCTGCCGCCCCGCGATAGCGCGGGGCTCTGCTCGCAGGCTAGCCGAGGCTTTCAGATCAGGCCTCCTCTGCCACCACCTCGCGCTGCTTGCTCGTCTGCAGCTCAGGCATCGCGACACTAGCGGAGGACGACGCCGGCTTGATGCCACCACCGCAACCGCCAGGCTGGCACTTCGGCGAGGCCTCGCCGCCGATCTCTAGGTCTTCCATCTGCTGATTGCCGCCGCCGCAGGCCATGGGCACGGCTTGGCTAGTGCCGACAGCGGGCCGTTTGGCCGCCGGCGCCTGCTTCCAGGCGTTGTGATCGGGCTCGACGATCTTCGACTTGCTCTTGTCGTAGTCGAACTTGATCAGCTTCTTGAACATCGGCCCCCAGTAGTTCTGCTTGCCAAGCTGGTAGAACTTGCGCTCATAGGCGCTCTTGAAGAAGGCCTTGATGCAGCCGATCAGATACTTGCGGCGGAAGGGGTCCTTGACCCAGGGATATTGGAACAGCATCCGCTTCATATAGAAGCGCCGATAGTTGGCCATGACGCCATCGAGCAGCTCGGCGCGGTCGATGCTGTCCGGCTTCATGATCGGCTGTACGAAGTTGTACTTGGAGTAGTCGAAGACCTCCACCTTGTCGCCCATCTCGGCGAACATATCGGAGAAGGGCCAAGGGGTATACATGGACCAGTTGGCCATGTCGGCGCCCCAGTCCATGACCATCTGATAGGTCTCTTCCAAGGTCTCGCGGGTCTCGTTCTCGAGACCGACGATGAACTGCGCCTCGGTGACGATACCGTTCTCCTGCAGCAGCCGCACTGCGCGCTTGTTCTGCTCGATCGTGGTCTCCTTGACGAAGCGGTCGAGATTGAGCTGCGCCGCCGCCTCGGTGCCGAGCGAGACGTGGACCAGACCGGCCTTGCGGTAGAAGGGCAGCAGATCCTCATCGCGCATGACATCGGTGACACGGGTATTGATGCCCCAATGGATGCCGAGATCGCGATCGATGAGCTCCTGGCAGAACTCGACGAACTTGGCCTTGTTG
Organism: Halochromatium sp.; assembly: GCF_054919635.1. NCBI lineage: Bacteria > Pseudomonadati > Pseudomonadota > Gammaproteobacteria > Chromatiales > Chromatiaceae > Halochromatium > Halochromatium sp. The sequence goes on from NZ_JBUDPI010000021.1 coordinate 17,789, forward strand.
ATCTGCGGCTCTTCGTCGGCCAAGATGAAGAAGCCGACACCGTGGACCTTCACCAGCTCCTCGATCTCGTCGACCATCTTCTTTGGATCGCGCACGCGATAGTCGCGCCAGAACTTCCACTGCGAGCAGAACGAGCAGGTGAACGGGCAGCCGCGCGCCATGTTCGGCGTTGCGACCGGCACGCCGAGCGGGATGTAGATGTATTTCTTCCAGTCGAGGATGCCCCAGTCTGCCCGGATCGAATCGACGTCCTTGATCGAGGGCTCAACCGGGGTGGCGATGACCTTGTTGTCCTCGTTCAGATAGGCGATGCCCTTGATCTGCTCGCGCTCGGCGGGCCAGCGGCCCTCATCGATCGCGCGCACGAGATTCAAGGTCACGGCCTCGCCTTCGCCGCGAACGATGACATCGATCCAGGGCGCCTCGCCAAAGACCTGCTGATACATGAAGGTCGGATGGATGCCCCCGAGCACCGTAATGGCATTGGGACACTCTTCCTTGGCGATCTGCAACAGCCGCTGCGCGGTGTAGATCATCGGCGTCATTGCCGTGGTCGCAACAACGTCCGCGTTCGACTCCCGGATGGCGACCCGCAACTGCTCCTCGTCGAGGTTGTCCACCAAGCCGTCAACGAAGTGATAGTCGGTGTAGCCGCCGTTCTTCAGATAGCCAGCCAGATAGGCGACCCAGGCCGGCGACCAGTTACCGGCGATATCAGCGGCGCCAGCGCTATAGTTTGGGTGGACAAAAAGGATTCGCATGATCTGCTCCGATGGATCTAGCCGTCGCCCGCGCGCGCGGACCAGCGGTGAAAGGGCACTGGGCCCACGTCGATCGCAGCCTGGGCAACGGCTGCGCCAGCCGGGATTCTCGTTGTGGCTCAGGGTGGTGGTTGCCAACCTGACAGTCTTCACTGTCGCGCCAGCATGACACCTGAGGGTATCATGCCGTTGGGCGCGCTGGCCTTGTTGTGCCGCAACAGAGTTGCCCTGAATCAAGCGCTTGGGGCTTTGTTGATTCTCGATCGGGTTACGCGGTTATTCGCCCGCCGTTGTCGCAGACCCAAGGCACGATGTATCGGTGCACTTGGTCACCATCCTGATGCTCGCCGATGATCGCCTGCACGCCGTAGACGTTGGCCAGATGCTCGGTGCTCAACACGGTCTCGACCTCGCCGCTCGCCACTGCGGCGCCTTGGTCGAGCAGTAGCAGGCGATCGCAGAAGCGGCTCGCGAGCGTTAGATCGTGCAAGACGACGACGACGGTTTGTCCGGCCTGGCAGCGGGCGCGCAACAGCTCCATGACCCTGAGCTGATGCATCGGGTCGAGCGCGGCGATCGGCTCATCGGCGAGTAGGACCTCGGCCTCGACTGCGAGCACGCGGGCGAGGCGGGCGCGGGCGCGCTCGCCACCGGAAAGCTCGTCGGCTCGGCGCTCGCGGAGCGACCAGATGTCGGTGGCATGCAGCGCTTGCTCGATGGCGCGCTGATCGGCGTCGGCGGCGCTGCGAGCGTCAATGCGCCACCAGCTGCCACGGTACGGATGTCGCCCGAGCGCCACCAGGTCCTGGACGCTGATTGGCCATTGCAGACGATCGTCCTGACTCAGATAGGCCAGCCGCTGAGCCCGCGCGCGCGCCGAGAGCCGAGCCAGCGGCTGACCTTCGAGGCAGACCCGTCCGCTGTAGGGCAGCAGCTGCATCATCGCCTTGATCAGCGTGCTCTTGCCGGCCCCGTTCGGTCCGATCAACCCGAACAGCTCGCCGCGCTCGATCTCGAGATCAATACCGTCGAGCAGCAGTTGGCCGCCGAGGCTAACCGATAGCGCCTCAATCTGGAGTAGGCTCACAGCATGTCCCTCCGCGAGCGCAGCACCAATGCCAAGAAGAAGGGCGCGCCCACCAAGGCCGTGACCACGCCAAGCTGCAGCTCCTTGGGGGTGCCAATCAGCCTTAGGGTGATATCGGCTGCGAGTACCAGGATCGCCCCGCCCAGCGCGCTTGGCAGCAGCAGCTGGCCCGGTCGATATTGGACGAAGCGTCGCAGCATGTGCGGCACCACCAGTCCAACGAAGCCGATGGCGCCAGTGACCGCTACGCAGGCACCAACGCTGAGCGCGGTGCCGAAGATGATCAAGACCCGTAGTCGTGGCAGATTGACGCCCAAGCTCGTCGCCTCTGCCTCACCGAGGGCCAGTACCTCGAGTGCCGGTGCGGTGGCAAGCAACATCAGCACGCCAAGCAGCACGAACGGCAGAACCAGGCGCACATCGGCGAAGCTGCGGTCGCTGATCGAGCCCAGCAGCCAGAGCACGATGTCTTGCACATCATAAGGATTCGGCGCCAGGTTCAGGGCCAGGGAGGTCAATGCCGATGCTAGCGCCGAGACGGCGACGCCAGCGAGGATCAAGGTCAGGTTCGAGGAGCCGGCGCGTGCCAGGCCGTATAGGAATAGGGTCGCCAGTAGCGCAAACAGCATCGCCGCCGCTGGCAAGGCCCAGTCGTTGAGGGCGCTGAGCCCGAAGTAGAGGGTCAAGACCGCGCCCAGCCCCGCGCTCGAGGAGATGCCAAGGAGGCCAGGCTCGGCCAACGGGTTGCGCAGCAGCCCCTGCAGCGCTGCGCCCGAGATCCCGAGCGCCATGCCGACCAGCCAGGCCAACAGCACCCTTGGCAGCCGGATCTGCTGCACGATGAGCTGATGAGCGTCGGGGCCATTGCCAAAGAGGCCGGCGACGACCTCGCTCAGTGACAGTGGCGCCGCGCCGAAGCGCAGGGAGATCAGGCTCAAGCCGAGCAAGAACAGTAGCAGCCCAAGATTGAACGCCGCCACCCCCCCGCGGTGGCTCGGCGCTGCCGACTGGTGAGCGCTCATTGCGTCACCTGCGTGGCTTGTGACAAGGGCCCGAGCTTGGGCTGGAGCTCGAGCCGGGGTCGAGTCTGGTCTGGGGCCGGAGCCGGAGCCTCAAGAGGACGTTGAGGGTTGAGCTCAAGCGCTGCAAGCTGTTCTGCGATCTGCGCGGCGGCATCGATCAGCTCAAGGCCACCACAGCCCCAGGCCGTGCTGCTCGGTAGCTGGATGCTCGGCACCTGCGCGAGCAGTTTGCCGAGCAACGGATGACGCCCATAACGGGACTTGGACAGGGGCTGCGCCTGATCGAAATAGCCCAACAGGAATAGGTCGGGCGGATCGGCGATCAGCTGCTCGAGCGGCAGCGTGCCCCAGCCACGAATCCCCTTGTCGGTGGCCAGATTCCGCAGGTCGAGCAGGCGTAGCATCGCGTCGACATAGGTGTCGCTGCCCGCGGTGCCACCATTGGGGCGCAGATAGAGAACGCGCGGTGCTCGATCCCAGGTCGCCGCTGCGTCGGATAACGCCTGGATGCGCGCCCGCGCCAGCGTCACGGCACGCTGGCCTGCCGCGCTGCGACCGATGGCCTGGGCAATCTCCGTCGTCATGGAGAATGCGTCCTCGATCGTACGCGGATAGGGCAATGTGATCACGCGAATCCCTTGCTCGGCCAAGAGCTCGGCATGCGGGCGCCCAGACCAACCGAGGTAGGTCAGAGCGATCTCAGGATCAAAATACAGCAGCTCTTCGACCGCGCCGCGATTTGCTGGGTACTGACGGGCAAGCTCGGCGACTGGCGATTGCGCCGGATTCTGCGCCTGATAGGAGACCGACCGGATCTGCCCGGGCGCACCCAGTCGCAGCAGGAGCAGATCGGCACAGAGGTTGGTGCTGACCACCACTGGCAGTGCTGCGGGGGTTGTGCGCTGCTCGTTGGCTGGCTGAGCAGCAGCTGTGTTGTCTACGTCAGCGGGCAAGGCTTCGGCGGCCATGACTGGATCGGCCATGACTAGTGCGGATGGCGCAAACAGGCTCGCGAGTATGAGCAGGATCAACCGTCTAGGGGCGCGACGGCGACGTGGATGGGTTAGGGGCGAAGAGGATGACACGGCAATACTGATGGAATGCGCGAGTGTTCACGCATCAGGTGGGTTCGAGGCGGACACTGCTGTTGAGCTAGAACGATGGTAAGGGTCGGTGTAGGGGTCGATGGTGGTCAGGATTATGAACGAAAGCGCGGTGTATGGTT
>NZ_JBUDPI010000210.1:0-6717 GCF_054919635.1 Halochromatium sp.
CCACCAGCGGCCTACGCGGACGTGGTGGCGGTGGCTATCCAACCGGTCTCAAGTGGTCCACCGTGGCCAAGATGCCGAGCGAGCAGAAGTATGTGATCTGCAATGCCGACGAGGGTGATCCCGGCGCCTTCATGGACCGCGCGATCCTCGAATCAGACCCGCACCGCGTCCTCGAAGGCATGGCCATCGCGGCCTATGCGATCGGCGCCAGTAAGGGCTTCATCTATGTCCGTGCCGAGTATCCGCTGGCGGTTGAGCGCCTCAAGACCGCGATTCGCAAGGCCAAGCGCCAAGGCTTCCTCGGCCACCATATCTGCGAGACCCAGTTCAACTTCGATATCGAGATCCGGCTCGGCGCTGGCGCCTTCGTCTGCGGCGAAGAGACCGCACTGATGGCCTCAGTCGAAGGTGGCCGCGGCCAACCACGCCCGCGTCCACCCTACCCCGCCGAGTCCGGACTCTTCGGGCGCCCCACGCTGATCAACAACGTCGAGACCTATGCCAACATCGCCCCCATCGTCAGAGAGGGTGGCGACTGGTTCGCTGGCATCGGCACCGAGCGCTCCAAAGGGACCAAGGTCTTCGCCCTCGCCGGCACCATCGAGAACACCGGCCTGATCGAGGTGCCGATGGGCACCAGCCTGCGTGACATCATCGAGGTGATCGGCGGCGGCATCCCCGACGGCAAGGCCTTCAAGGCCGTACAGACAGGCGGCCCATCAGGGGGCTGCGTGCCGGCCGAGCATCTCGATATCGCGGTCGACTACGACAGCCTGAAGACGCTTGGCACCATGATGGGCTCGGGCGGCATGATCGTCATGGACGAGACCTCGAGCATGGTCGATGTCGCGCGCTTCTTCATGGAATTCTGCATGGATGAATCCTGCGGCAAGTGTGTCCCCTGCCGGACAGGGACGCAGCAGATGCACGCACTGCTGGATAAGATCGCCAAGTCCAACGCCAGCCACGCCGATCTAGCGCTACTGGAGGAGCTCTGTGAGGTCGTGCAAGCTACCAGCCTCTGTGGCCTGGGTCAGACGGCGCCCAATCCCGTGATGAGTACGCTGCGCTATTTCCGCGATGAATACGAGGAGAAGCTCGCAGGCAATTGACGCGGACCGAGACGGCATTGACTGGGGTGGCCCCGCCGGCACCAATCTGGCACCGATCTGGCACCATTCGACAAGCACCGGACAGCCGCGCACTCAGTTGCGCGGCTTCAGGTGCTGCAGCTCAAACATCGGCTTGCTGTTTGGACCGCTGCTGTGCAGCCCAGGGTCGAGCGCGCGCTCGGAGAGCGTTGGCCGGATGCGTAACCGCAAGCGTGAGGGATCGATCTGGCGCACGACCCGCCCGCTCGTCCTTGCCCCGGCTGTCGCCATCGCCGGCGTCAGCGTCACGCCCGTGAGCTTGCGCGCCTCGAGCGAATAGGGCGCGACCCCCTTCTTGCGGAGATAATGGCTCAGTACGCGATGCGTGTAGCGCTGGGTCTCGGGATAGGTGACGAAGCCATTGTGGCGGCTGAGCGCTCCCTCACCGGCGTTGTAGGCCATCACCGCCTTACCGATGCCAAACCGCCCGAGCAAGCGCTTGAAATGACGAACCCCGGTGCGGACGTTGGTTTGCGGATCGAATAGCGCGTCGATCGAGTTGACGCCATAATCGGCCGCCGTTTCTGGCATGACCTGCATCAGTCCAACAGCACCCACCGGAGAGACGGCATGCGGATCATAGCCTGACTCAGCAATCACCAGGGCATCGACGAGATCGATCTCGACCCCATAGCGCTTCGCGGTGCGCTCAACCAACGCCTTGAGCGCCTTTCGACTCGGCACAGGCCCGTTTGGCGGTGTTGGCAGTGCCCTCGACTCGGTCGCGGGCTCCGACTTGACCAAAACCTTGGCCTCCGCAAGGTCGGCAAGCGCGAGCGTGGGTGCGAAACTAGCGACGACGACTAAGACAATGCCAGAGAGAAACCACCGCATTCCGAAACACCTTAATAGCGTGAGACCTGGCATCGATAAACCCCATGAATTGGTCCGAAGGCTGATGGCTGGCTTCGTGCAGGCTCCAAGGAGCAGAGTACCGCCGCACGAGCCCTCGCAGCACTGGCAGCAAGGGGGCCGATGCTGCGATACTTCAGGGCCGATGATACAGGCTGCAATGGCGTTGACCTAACAGCATCCTTCGACGGCATCGCCTGAGCGCATCGCCTGTTAGCATCGAGCCAGTCACACCTCGCAATCACGACCCGCGGCTCGCCGACGGTTGGCCTCTTGTCCGCGATCACGGCCATGCCCCGACCTGATGCACAGCGCACGATAAGCACAATGAGCGAAACGATCCCAAACGGAACCATCGCCGAGGTGCAAGGACGGCGCTGTATCTATTACGACGGTTACTGGATCAAGTACTACGAGCCGCCGCCGGAGACCCTGACGGCCAAGAAGGCGTTGATCGAGGCGCTCACCCGTCGCCTCTTCAATCATGTTGAGCACGGTATCAATATCCCCGGCATCCGACTTGCCGAGGCCCGTGCTGCCTACGAGGCCGAGACCGAGCCCGAGCGCAAGCGCGTCAACGGCGCCATGCTGGCCGGCGCCCTGTTCAACCGCGCGGCCACCATCTTCACCAAGCTCGTCGAGCTACAGGCCGATGGTGTCGAGATCGAGCCCGATGATGCATTGATGCGCGAATGCGGCGACTATCTGCTCGAGGCCCTGGACCTCGGTCACATGGTGCGCCATCGGGGCGGCGACGAGGGCATCGATGAGCTCTGGGGCGAGCCGTTCAAGGCCTTCAGCCAGCCGATCGCTGCCTTCTACGAGAGTCGCTACTTGAAGATGGCGATGACCATGCGTGATATCGATCGCATCATCGCCACCCTGACCACGACCTTTGAAGGCAGCACGCAAGTGAGCGGGCTCGAGCCGCTGTTGCACGAGCTTGGTGAGTCGGCGAAGCGCAAGTGCGAGATCCTGCGCACCGATCCCGCGATCTTCCATGTCTGGCCCGCCTTCGTCGTCGCCGGCGATCGACTCCGGAACATTCAGCCACATCTGCCGCCGGCGCCCTCGACCGAAGAGGTCCACGAGGCTCAGGAAGGCAACCGCATCCTCAAAGCCAGCACCGCCCTGGTGAGCCACATGGTCCGCGCACGCGCACCCATGCCCAAGAGCTGTCGCGAGCTCATCGACACCTGCCATCAGTTCCGGCGCCGATTCATCGAGCCACGGCTGCGCAACACGAAGCATTCCGGGCCGCCCGCCTGAGTGTTCGCCAGAGTTTTCGCCTGAGTCTTCGCCTAAGCCCTCGCCTGACTCTTCGGGGGACTTCTAGCCCACAGCAGCAGACGGCCGACGATCCCTCCGCGACGGCCACTCCTTGACCGACGGCCGCTGAGACTGGCCCGCGGTTTGCTTACCTGCTGTCCATCCTGACGTTTCTCAACCGAAACCCTCTGCGATGGACGGACGTCGATATGGGCGCAAGCATCAACGACTCGGCTCGAAACCCAACCGCCAGCGCCAATCTGGCTGGCATGATGCAACCGGCCCGACGGCCGAGAATCCTCAACCATGACATTATGGGCTGCACCGCCGAGGGCGTATTGGGCAACCACCTGTACTCGGGCCGCGCACTCGGCGCCAGCGACCCTGGCGACCTGGTCCAGCTGCATCCAGACCTCAAGCCACAATGGTCGGCCATCTGCGGTCATTATCAGCGCATCGGTCTCAGCCATGGCACCGAGGTCATTTGGGACGTCGACCCAAGATTGCTCGCCGCCTACCCCGAGCATGAGCCATCGGTGTTCTATTTCGGTGACGCCGAGCAGCGCAGACGCCCAGATGAGCGCTGGCATCGCACGGTCGACTACATCAATTCGAAGAATCGCTTCATGGCCCTGGCTGATGACCTCGGAGTGCCGGTTCCCCGGACCCTCTGTTTCGATGAGGTGGCGATGATCAGCGCGTCGGATATCGACGCCGCGCCCTACCCCTGCTATCTCAAGGCCGCGGTCTCGGTCTCCGGTGTCGGCATCTACCGCTGCGAGGACGCGCCGGCCCTACGCAGCGCCATCCAACAGTTCGTACCGACGGTCCCGGTCCAGATCCAGGACGAGGTGCGCACTGACTGTTTCCTCAACCTCCAGTACCAGATCATCGACGGTCGCCCCGAGCGGATGGCCGCGACCGAGCAGGTCCTCGAGGGCTGTGTCCATCAGGGCAATCGGCACCCGGTGCCAGCAGCACCCTGGGAGCTGGTCGAGCCAATGGCCGTTTGGCTGGCCGAGCAGGGCATGCGTGGGGTGTTTGCCTTCGATGTCGCCGTGATGGACAGCGACAACGAATGCCAGCATCTCGCCATCGAATGCAATCCGCGCTGGAATGGCGCCTCTTACCCGACCATGATCGCCCGCAAGCTCGGCATCGAGCATTGGCTTGCCCGGACCTTCCCGACACAGCATCGGATGCTGGCCGATATCGATCTCAGTGGGCTCGAATATGACCCAGGCACCGGCGAAGGCGTTATCCTGGTGAACTGGGGTCCGGTGCTCGTCGGCAAGCTGCTTGTCTTGCTTGCCGGTAACCCGGACCGTCAACAGACATTGGCGCTCGCCCTCAGCCAGCGGCTCTAAGGCGATTGCCGGAATAGCTCGTACCGAATTGCGCAGGATTTTCGCTTGCCTTCGAGGAGCGTCGCCGGGAGCATAGCGGGGCTATGTGACCGGCGGCGCGACGAAGAAGGCGAGCGAAAAGACCAGCAAGGCGGTATGAGCTTTGACAGAAATCGCCTAAGTGGACGGCATGATCGATACCTATTCCCTGATGATTCACGGCGGTGCCGGTGCGCTCGACAACGTCGCCGACGAGCGCATCGCAGTGCGCTATCTCGAGAGCATCCGCGTCATTCTCGAGCACGGTCGCGCCATCCTTGAGCGCGGCGCCAGCGCTGTAGAGGCGGTCGAGAGCTGCGCCTCACAGCTCGAAGACGACCCGCTCTTCAACGCCGGCTGCGGCTCGGTGTTGAATGAGAACGGCAAGGTCGAGATGGACGCTGGGATCATGGATGGACGCGATCTCGCTGCCGGCGCCGTCGCCGGCATCGGCAACATCGCCAACCCGGTGCAATTGGCGCGACTGATCATGGACGGCAGCGAGCATGTGATGCTGATCGGTGATGGCGCGCTTGAATTCGCCAAGCACTGCCAGGTCCGGCTCACACCGGACCACTACTTCTTCACTCCAAATCGCATCAAGCAGCTGGAGCAGGCGCGGCTACGCGGTCGGATGACGCTCGATCATGACGATGAGGGCGAGGATCAAAAATACGGCACCATCGGCGCCGTTGCCCGCGACCGCCACGGCAACCTCGCCGCTGCCACCTCCACTGGCGGCATCGTCAACAAACGTATGGGCCGGATCGGTGATTCGCCGATCATCGGCGCCGGCGTCTATGCCGACAATGCCAGCTGCGCCGTCTCCGCAACCGGCTACGGCGAGGACTTCATGCGCACTGTCTTCGCCAAGACGGTGGCCGACCTGATCGAGCTCTGCGGCGGCAACGCGCGCTCCGCGGTCGATGAGGGTTTGGCCTACCTCAGCCGCAAGGTCCAGGGCCGCGGGGGCCTGATCTGCATCGATCGCGATGGCTACTGCGCCAGCGGCATGACCACCAAGAAGATGATCCACGGCTGGATCGAGCACGGCGGCGAGACCATCTGCCGCTTCTGATGGCGCCTCGGTCTCGGTCCTGAGTCGGGGCCGGAATCAGGCCCCTGAATCGGCTCCCTGAATCGCCCCCTGAATCAGGCCTCTGAGACGGGATCAGGTGCCCTCGAGCTGCCGACAGCCTTGGCTCAGCCGACAGGCCTCACAGCCTGGCTTGCGCGCCCGACAGACATCCTTGGCATGACGAACGATCAAGGCGTGAAACTCGTTGAGGCAGGCGGTATCCGGCCCGAGCGCGGTCTCGACCAACCGACGAATCTGCTCGTAGCCTTCATCGCCGTCGATCAGGCCGAGCCGACGAAACAGCCGCCGAGTATAGGCGTCGACGACGAACACCGGTCGCTCGAAGGCATAGAGCAGGATATCGTCAGCCGTCTCGGGGCCGATGCCCTTGATCGACAGCAGCCAGTGTCGTAGCGTCTCGGTCGGCAAGGCCGCGAGCGCGGGCTCACCACCCGCCTCGATGAGCGCCGCGCAGAAGCCCTTCAGCCGCTGCGCCTTGACGTTGAAGTAGCCAGAGGGTCGGATCAGCTCGGCCAGTCTCGGCTCGGCAAGCGCCAATACCGCGTCTGGCGTCAGTGTGATGTCAGCGCACAACTGGGTCAGCGCGCGCTCGACATTGGTCCAAGCCGTATTCTGCGTCAGGATGGCACCAAGCATGACCTCAAAGGTCGTCTCAGCGGGCCACCAGTGCTGCTCGCCATAGGCGGCCAGGAGCGACCTGAACAGGGTCGAAATCTGCGCCGCGTTGTGATCAAGGCTACCCACGGCTTGAATGCTGCCCTTTTCTCGCTGCCCCCTCTGGCTGCACTCTCTGATTGCGCCTTCTGGTTGCGCCTTCTGGATGCGACTGGCCGAGCTGCGGGCAACGCTTGATTTGCCTGTCCGACTCAGATCGTCTGCCCCTTACGGATCACGACGATGCCCTCATCGGAGACCTCGAAGCGCTCGGCATCGGCGCGATGATCCTCGCCAATGCAGGCCC
>NZ_JBUDPI010000211.1:0-6704 GCF_054919635.1 Halochromatium sp.
TGCCCGGGGATCGGCCATGAGCAGACCGCCAAACCGCGAACGGCCGGGTCAAGCCCGGCCGAACTCGCATCCATGAGGCGGAAACAGACCCTGCCACCCTTGCAACGCCTCAATCCTCGTCGTCCTCGACCATCAGCTCATCAGCAGGACGGTCAACCAGCTCGACATAGGCCATCGGTGCCGCATCCCCAGCGCGAAAGCCGCACTTAAGGATACGCAGGTAGCCGCCGGGACGCTCGCTATACCGCGGACCAAGCTCGAGGAACAACTTGCCGACTGCCTCCTTATCACGCAGTCGAGCAAAGGCCAGACGCCGATGATGCACCGAATCTTCCTTTGCTAAGGTGATCAAAGGCTCGGCGACGCGCCGCAGCTCTTTGGCCTTCGGCAGCGTGGTCTTGATCAGCTCGTGCCGGAACAGCGAGCCCGCCATATTACGAAACATTGCCTCACGATGAGCGCTATTTCGATTCAGTTTTCTTCCAGCTTTTTGGTGTCGCATTGTACTGTTCCGATCGGTACGGCTCCGGTCGCGCTTGGCCCGTTCAGACTTGGGCTCAGGCTTAGGCCGGTCGCTATTTGACCATCAATTCTTCGATGTTTTCAGGCGGCCAATTCTCGAGACGCATCCCGAGCGACAAGCCACGCGTTGCCAGCACATCCTTGATCTCGGTGAGCGACTTCTTGCCAAGATTGGGCGTCTTCAGCAGCTCAACCTCGGTGCGCTGGATCAGGTCACCGATCAGATAGATGTTCTCGGCCTTCAGGCAATTTGCGGAGCGCACCGTCAGCTCAAGCTCGTCGACCGGTCGCACCAGGATCGGATCGTAAGCCGGCTCGCTCGGACGGACCTCACTCAGGCCGTCGCTCGGACCAGACTGATCCAGATCGACAAAGCTTCCAAGCTGGTCGCGCAGGATGCTCGCCGCGCGCTGTACTGCATCTTTCGCATCCAGCGTTCCGTCGGTCTCGATGTCGATCACGAGCCGATCAAGATCGGTCCGCTGCTCGACACGGGCTGCCTCGACATCGATCGCCACGCGCAGCACTGGGCTGAAGGTCGCGTCGAGCGGCAGCTTGCCGATGGGTCGCTCCTCGCTACCGCTGGCCTCGCGCGCACTCGCCGGCTCATAGCCGCGGCCGCGGCGGACCGTCAGCGACATACTCAGCTCGCTCTTGCCGGTCAGGTTGGCAATCACCAGGTCCGGATTGGCGATCTCAGCGGTATGGTCAACGCTGATATCGCCAGCGGTGACGGCACCAGGACCCACCTTACTCAGGGTGTAGGTTGCCTCGTCACGCCCGTGAAGCCGAATCGCCAGCTGCTTCAGGTTGAGTAGGATCTCGAGCACATCCTGCTGCACGCCTTCGATGGTCGTGTACTCGTGCAGGATGCCCTGGATCTCGACCTCAGTAACAGCGAAGCCGTCCATCGAGGACAGCAGGATGCGCCGAAGCGCATTGCCGAGCGTATGGCCGAACCCGCGCTCAAACGGCTCGAGAGAGACCTTGGCACGATTCGGGCTACCGGCGACGGGGTCGACCTTGACGATGCGTGGCTTGAGAAAGCCACCTGCGACGTCTGACATAGAAATCTCCCTCGGCGGCGTTACTTGGAGTACAACTCGACAATGAGTGACTCATTGATGTCGGAGGGCAGATCAACCCGATCCGGGACTCGCTTGAAGACCCCTTTCGCTGACTTGCTGTCAACCTCGATCCATTCAGCGAAGCCGTTCGCCTCGGCGAGCGCCAGTGCGTTCTGCACCCGCACCTGCTTCTTCGCCTTTTCGCGAACCTCGATCTCGTCCTCGACGGCGACCTGATAGGACGGGATGGAGACGACCTTGCCGTTCACCAGCACGCCCTTGTGCCCGATCAGCTGCCGCGCCTCGGCTCGGGTTGCACCAAAGCCCATCCGGTAGACGACGTTGTCGAGTCGACGCTCGAGCAACTGCAGCAGGTTTTCACCGGTTGCACCCTTACGGCGTGCAGCCTCGGCATAGTAGTTGCGAAATTGCTTCTCCATCACACCATAGGTGCGACGGACCTTCTGCTTCTCACGCAACTGAAGACCATAATCGGAGAGCCGTCGCCGACGATCTGCGGCCTGTCCCGGCTGCTTCTCCAGATTGCACTTGGTCTCGAGCGCACGCGCCCTGCTCTTGAGCCCAAGATCGACGCCCTCACGACGTGCGAGCTTGCAGGTGGGACCAATGTATCTCGCCATGTTCTCTGCCCCGTTAGACGCGCCGCTTCTTCGGCGGTCGGCAACCATTGTGTGGGATCGGCGTCACGTCAGTGATGCTCGCGACCTTGAATCCGGCATTGTTCAGCGCCCGCACCGCGGATTCGCGCCCGGGACCCGGCCCCTTGACATGCACATCGAGATTGACGACGCCAAACTCCTTCGCAGCCTGACCGGCCCGTGTCGCCGCAACCTGCGCCGCAAAGGGTGTACTCTTACGCGATCCGCGGAAGCCAGAGCCCCCAGAGGTCGCCCAGGTCAGAGCGTTGCCCTGCCGATCGGTGATCGTAATGATGGTGTTATTGAACGAGGCGTGGATGTGGGCCACCCCGTCCGCCACCTGCTTCTTAACTTTCTTGCGCGTGCGCAGCTGCTTAGCCACTGTAATCTGTCTCCGAGCGAAAAAGGCAATCCCTGCCGCTGGCGCGATCCCGAGCCAGTCGGACAGAGCCCTAAACGGGTTTAACGACGAACCGGGCGCCGCGGTCCTTTCCGCGTCCGCGCATTGGTGCGCGTGCGCTGGCCGCGCAGTGGGAGGCCGCGGCGATGTCGAATCCCGCGATTGCAGCCAAGGTCCATCAAGCGCTTGATATTCATCGACACCTCACGCCGGAGATCGCCTTCGACCGTGAACTTGCCAACCTCGGCACGCAGGCGGTCGACCTCCTCCTCGGTTAGCGTCCGGATGGGAGCCGTGGTCGGCACCTGTGCGGCCTCGCAGATCGCGGCCGCCCGAGTCCGCCCGATCCCGTAGATCGATGTCAAGGCGATGACCGCATGTTTGCGGTCTGGGATATTGACTCCGGCGATTCGAGCCATGCGCGTTGCGCTCCTAAGCGTTCGGTTCTTATAGAGAAAAAGTGTAAACAGCGTAGTGTAGCACCCTGCACCTCAAGATGAAAGCGGCAGCAGGGCGCCGTGTTACTAACCCTGACGCTGTTTGTGGCGCGGGTCCTTGCAGATCACTCGGATCGTGCCATTGCGACGAATCGTCTTGCAGTGACGGCAGATCTTTTTGACTGAGGCTCTTACCTTCATGATGTTCTCCGTTTTCGTGTCGATGCTAGCGATCTCGGTCGCGCGCGGGATGCGCATCGCGCTGCCGCCGCTAGTAACCGGTTGAGCGATAGGCGCCGCCTCCGGTACGACCCTCAGCTACCGCGTCAGGCCTGCGCCAGGCGCCTTCAGGTTGGCCTTTTTCATCAGACCTTCATATTGATGCGACATCAGATGCGCCTGCACCTGAGCCATAAAGTCCATCACGACGACCACGACGATCAGCAACGATGTGCCGCCGAAATAGAACGGCACATTCCAACCGACGATCAAGAACTCGGGCAGCAGGCAGACGGCGGTAATGTATAGCGCACCGGCAGCCGTCAGGCGTGTCATCACTGAGTCGATGTAGCGAGCGGTCTGCTCACCGGGGCGAATCCCAGGGATGAACGCGCCCGAGCGCTTTAGGTTGTCCGCGGTATCCTTGGCATTGAAGACCAGGGCCGTGTAGAAGAAACAGAAAAAGATGATCGCGGTCGCATAGAAAATCACATAGACCGGCTCACCGGGCGACAGCTTAGCGGTCAGATCGGCCAGCCAACGCATGTTCTCGGACTGTCCAAACCACTGTCCGAGCGTCCCTGGGAACAGGATGATGCTCGAGGCGAAGATGGGCGGAATCACACCTGCCATGTTCAGCTTCAACGGCAAGTGCGTACTTTGCGCGGCCAACATCCGCCGCCCCTGCTGGCGACGGGCATAGTTGACGGTGATCCGCCGCTGCCCCCGCTCGACAAAGACCACGAAAGCGGTCACCGCCAACGCCAAGGCGAACAGCACCAGCACCGCCAACGCGTTCATCTCACCGGTGCGCACCAGCTCCAGGGTTCCGCCAACGGCGGCCGGCAGACCAGCGACGATACCGGCAAAGATGATCAGCGAGATGCCGTTGCCAATGCCGCGCTCGGTGATCTGCTCGCCGAGCCACATCAGGAACATGGTTCCGGTGACCAAGGACACAGCGGCCGTGAAGACGAAGCCAAAGCCTTGCTGCACCACCAACGCCGAGCCCCCCGCGGTCTGGCCCTGCAGCGCGATCGAGATGCCGATCGCCTGGAAGGTGGCCAGAACTACCGTACCGTATCGGGTGTACTGGGTGATCTTGCGCCGGCCGGCCTCGCCCTCTTTCTTGAGCTGCTCAAGCTGAGGGATCACCGCCGACATCAGCTGCATGATGATGCTGGCTGAGATGTACGGCATGATGCCCAGCGCCAAGATGCTCGCACGCTCCAGCGCTCCGCCTGAGAACATGTTGAACATATCCAGGATTGAGCCCTGGTTTTGGTCGAAAAGCACGGCGAGTGCCTGGGGATTGACCCCGGGAACCGGAATGAAGGTACCGATGCGATAGACGAGCAGCGCGCCCAGCACGAACAACAAGCGCTGCCGCAGCTCGGTCAGTCGGCCCATGCCGCCGAGCGACTGCATCATCGATGCCGTATTCTTCGCCATCTTACCGCCCCTGTTACGCTTGCGCTGGGTTAGCTATCAGACTCTGCGACCGATCCACCGGCTGCTTCGATTGCAGCACGCGCGCCTGCTGTCACCCGCAGCCCCCTGACCTGATAAGCGCGATCAACCTCGCCCGACTTGATCAACTTGGCCGATGCCACGGAACCATTGATCAGGCCCGCGGCACGCAGGCTTGCCAGGTCGACCTCGGTTCCTTCCAATCGCTTCAGCTCACTGAGTCGAATCTCATCCTTGCGCGCGGCCTTGCGCGAGCGAAAGCCGACCTTGGGAAGACGCCGCTGAAGCGGCATCTGGCCGCCCTCGAAGCCGGTCTTATGGAAGCCGCCAGTACGCGACTTCTGACCCTTATGACCACGTCCGCAGGTCTTGCCGAGACCACTGCCGATGCCACGACCGACACGCTTTGCGCTCGGCCGGCTGCCCGTATCGGGCGAAAGACTATTCAGACGCATCTCAACCGTCCTCCAACACGCGGACCATGTAGTGCACCTTGTTCACCATGCCGCGGGTCGCCGGAGTGTCTTCGACCTCGACGATCTGGTGCATGCGCCGCAAGCCGAGGCCGCGGACACAATCCTGGTGCGTCTTCAAACGCCCGTGCATGCTGCGCACGAGCTGAACCTTCAGCCTGTTCTCCGCCATTAGCTCGCTCCTAACCTAGGATCTCGTCGACGGTCTTGCCGCGCTTCGCAGCAACCATCTCAGCGTCGGCCATGCCAGAGAGGCCGTTGATCGTCGCCTGCACCACGTTGATGGCGTTATTGGTGCCGATGCACTTGGCGAGCACGTCCTGGACGCCCACCACCTCGAACACCGCGCGCATCGCGCCGCCGGCGATGATGCCGGTACCCTCGGAGGCTGGCTGCATGTAAACGTGGGCGGCGCCATGACGGCCATTGACCGGATACTGCAGGGTCGTGCCCTTGAGCCGGATATCGACCATGTTCTTGCGCGCGCTCTCCATCGCCTTCTGGATCGCCACCGGCACCTCTCGCGCCTTACCCGTGCCGTAGCCGACCCGGCCTTTGCCATCTCCGACAACGGTCAGCGCACCGAAGCCAAACACGCGGCCACCCTTGACGACCTTCGCCACCCGGTTTACCGAGATCAGCTTCTCGAGCAGCTCGTCGCCTTCGGGCTTTGGGTTGTAATTCGACATCTGCGTCTCCTCAGAACTGAAGCCCGTGCTCGCGCGCGGAATCGGCCAGCGCCTTGACACGGCCGTGATATTTGAACCCAGAGCGATCGAAGCTCACCTGCTCGACGCCGGCAGAGCGGGCTCGCTCGGCGATTGCGTGACCGATCTTGGCCGCGGCCTCGATATTCCCGGTATGCCCCTCGCAAGCCGCCTTCAGCTCCTTCTCGACCGTTGATGCGCTCGCGATCACGCGATCGCCCGTACCGGCGATGACCTGGGCGTAGATGTGACGCGGTGTCCGGAACACACAGAGCCGATAGCCACCGAGCTCGCGAATCTTGGCTCGGGCACGGGTCGCGCGCCGGAGCCGAGCATGTTTCTTATCCATCCGCATCACCTATTTCTTCTTGGCTTCTTTACGCAGGACCTGCTCGTCCGCGTACCGAACGCCCTTGCCCTTGTATGGCTCCGGCGGCCGGAACCCACGAATCACCGCGGCAACCTGACCGACCTGCTGCTTATCGATCCCGCGCACAACGATCTCGGTCGGCGATGGGGTCTCGATCTCGATGCCGTCTGGGACCGGAAAGTCGATGGGATGCGAGAAGCCCAGCGCGAGATTCAGCACCTTGCCTTTCGCCTGGGCACGATAACCGACGCCGACTAAGCTGAGCTTGCGCTCAAAGCCGCTGCTGACGCCTTTCACCATATTGTTCAGCAATGCGCGCGTGGTCCCGACCATCGCCCATTCTGCTTCGCTATCATCGGCGGGTCGCGTGGTGACGACTG
>NZ_JBUDPI010000212.1:0-6697 GCF_054919635.1 Halochromatium sp.
CTGAGGCGATTGCCTTCGCCAACGTGCTTCCGGTCGGTCTCAGGGCGTTGTTCGTATCGGACTGGACAGCGGGCGAGGAGCCCCGCGACTTTCAGGACCGCGCAACGCTGACGGACGAGGTCCGTGCCTTGCGCGCGGCGCACAATTTTTCACCGGAGACCGCGATTCGTGATGTCGCCCCCGCCTTGCGGCGCCATGTCGACGAGGCCGCCTTCGAGCGCGTGCTCGCGCAGTTGCCGGCGGGCGCGACCGATTTCTGGGCGCCATGACGGCGCGCATCCTGGGCCTTTTCGGAAATAGAAGACATCGTGCGCTCGCAAGAGGACCCGCCATGAAACGCCTTGATCGTCAAACCAGCACGGATCACTCGTTGAAGGCGCTGGGTGCCCTCCGGCCTGACATGGCCGACGGGAAACGCCTTGCCGTTGCTCTCGCTTTCCTCCTGCTCATCGCTGGTTGCAGCGGGGTCAACCCGGAACGCCCAGCGCGGCCCGGTGCTGAGGCGGTCCCGAATAATGCCGGGAGTACGATACCGCCGGCGCTTCCCAGTGCCGCAAGCTGGCTCGCACCCCGCGCAGAGGGCGGCCTGGGGACACAAGCGCGGGCGGCACTGACCACTGCTCTTGATGAGGCCGTTACCGAAACCGGGGCATCCACCATCACCGCGGCGGTCTGGCAGTCCGGCGGCGAGCCGTGGATCGCCTCCCATGGCACGACCAAGGGACACCTCCATTACTGGGCCAGCGTTGGCAAGCTCGTGACGGCGGCGGCCGTCCTGCGGCTCGAAGCCGAGGGGCGCCTGTCGCTCGACGATGCGATCGCAACCTATGTCCCCGGCGTGCCGGAGGGCGATCGCATCACGGTGCGGATGCTGCTAAACCATACATCCGGGCTGAGCGGTGAGCCGCTCGATCTCGACGGCGTCCTCGAGGTCTTGCGGCGTCAGCCGCCCTATGCCCGCCCTGGCGCCGCATGGCGTTACTCCAACTCCGGCTACAGCCTGCTAGGCGCCATGATCGAGGACGTAACCGGGCGACCGTATCATGAGGCCGCGACGGCGCTTGTCCTGTCGCGCAGCACAGCCGAGGCGATCCGGCTGCTCGCACCCGGGGACGGGCTTGATGACATCGTGCCGCCGGCACCGAGCGCGGATGCGAACCGCGTCGAGGTTCGCGGGGTGCAGGCCGCGGGCGGTGTCGTCGCTGATGCCGGGAGCATGACCCGGTTGCTGCGGGATCTGCTGTCGGGTCAGATCCTGCCACCGAAGACTGTTGCCAGGATGCTGGAGGGGCTTCACCCGATGCATCAGGACGGGTTGTGGTACGGCCTTGGCCTCATGGTCTATGAGGTCCCCGGAGCGGGCGCAGAGGCGCTCTGGATCGGGCACTCAGGGGGCGTTCCCGGTGCCCAGGCGGTAGTGGCCTATGCCCCGGCTCAGCAGGCGATCATCGCGGTCGCGCTCACCAGTGAGGGCTCCGCCGAAGCCACGGCCTATCATCTGCTCAGGGCGCTGGAATCGCATGACTGAGATCACTTGATTGCGTCCGTCCCTTGTTGGCCGATCCAGACGAACCCCATTACGTCTGTCAAGCTGCCATTCGCCACCTGGACTGCTGCGGCAGCGACTCATGTCCGGCCGTCCTGCCAGACAGATCCAGGCGCGCGCTGGACCTCAACCGAGCCTACCGCGTGATTGTCCGTGAGCAGAGCTTTGTTCAGGGTCGAGATGCCGTTGTAGCACCGGCCGTCAACGTACACCCCTGGGTGCCTGAGGGCCTTCCAACGGGTATCGAGGCAGCACTGACCGGCGCGACCACCGTACTGACAGCTCCCGGGTTGCCCAACGGCGGTGTTTCGCAGTGAGCCACTTCGCGGAAGAAGAATGCGGGCCAGATGAGCCGAGACGGCGCGCCCCTTAGGTGGTGCGCCGCACGATCCCGTCGCCCAACTCCTGCTCGATCCGCTGCCAAGCCGCGCGCCGCCCGCAGCAATGGCCTTGTGAGGCGCGCCAGTACTGCCAGGCTTTGTAGTCGCGCCAGACTGGGGACTCGCGGGTCAGGCGTTCGATGATGAAGGGGCGTTGGTAGGCTAAACAGTGGGGACCGTAGCCTGGATCATGATCAACCCATCGTTCTCTAAAGCCATCGTGGCGGGGCCGTGCGTACGCGATGCGCGCGACACGCTCCGATGGCTCTTTGCACCAAAAGGCCTCGACCCAGACCACCGCGGCACCTTGCGTCGTCTCGACAAGAAAGGTGTCAGCGGCGCAATGAGCCTTCAGTTGCAGCGGCTTGCGGGGGTTGGGGATTAGGAGCTGGAGAGGGATTAGGCTGCGAATGGCGTCTGCTAGGTCCATGATGCTGCTATGACGGTTTGATGACGGCGGGGAGCCTAGCACGAGTCAGACCGAGTGTTTGATGACAGTTGAGTTAGTCTCGGCGTCCACGGCGGTAGCGACAAATCCTGGGGGCCGTGGGAGCGCTGTGGATCCCCGATAGCCACGGCCCGCTCAAAGCCGGGTCGGTGGCGGTGCTCTTGTCACACAACGGTGATGGCGATGGCGCGTTCTTCGCGTTCACCATGACGCGCTTCAGCACCTGTGGTGGTGCCCAAAGAAGGCCCCTTTGATGACGACAAGCACAGCTTCCTGCCTCGATAGCCCCTTTGTCGGACCTGATGGACGAGGGCTCCGCTCCTGCGGTCTGCCGATGCCAGTGAATGCGCGAGCTGGGCACTGGCGGTAGCGCGATGACGTGTTGTGATAAGGTTCAGCGGGCCTGACCGCGGAATGTGCACGGGATTGACCTTGTCGACTTTCGGACAACGACCTTGGGGTAAGCGCTGTTGGCACGACTCTTTTTCTGGGTGTTCATGGGCGGGTTCCTTGGCTCCGTCAGCCGCGAGCTGGTGAGCCATGTTTGGGCACCGCCGGCACCATGGGACTGGCTGCCGATCCTCGCGGTCAACGTCGTCGCCTGCTTGCTCATCGGTTGGCTCTATGGGCGTCAACGGCGGGTGCATCCGCACCTGATGCACTTTGCCGCCGTTGGATTTTGCGGCGGCTTCTCGACCTTCTCCCATTTTACCGATCAGACCCTTGCCCTGATGCAGGCTGGAGAGTTGGGGCTAGCACTGGGCAACGTTGGCGCCTCGATCATCCTCGGGCTTGGTGCCGCGTTGCTTGGTGAGCGGCTCAGTCCCGATTCCCGACCGCCTCCTGAGCAACGCGAGGTCAACGACGTCGCGTCAACGCAGGCAGGCCAGCGATGAGTGTTCTGTTGCCACACGTTCTGTTTGGTCTTGGCGGTGGTCTGGGCGCCATCGCCCGCTTCGCCTTGACGCGCTGGATCACCCATCGCTTTCCGCTCTCGACCCTGATCGCCAATCTGCTCGGCTGTTTCTTGCTCGGTCTGGGCCAGGCTGTGCTGCCGATACTCCCCGGAGGGGAAGGCGAGGATACCCGCCTGCTAGTCACCGGCTTTTGTGGCGGCTTTACGACGTTCTCGAGCTTCGCCTACCAGACGCTCGATCTGCGACGCCGCTTTACGCTCTGGCATGCCGCTGCCAACATCCTGTTCAGTTTGTTGCTGTGCCTGGGCGCTTTGGTCGTTGGGCAGGCGTTCGGGGCACAACTGTTGCCGAGCACCGCCTCCGGGGCCGGCTAGACCGGCCGCAGTCCGGCCCCTGGCGCGCACAACCGCTCCACCACGCGCATGGTGCGCCGGGTCGGCTACTGGCCTCTCACCGGGATGCGCAGCGCCTTTGCCTTGGCAATCAGCGCCACCAGCAGCTGGCCGTGCCTCCGCTCGGCGCTGCCAAGCGCACCGCGACCAGCTTAGCCTGTGAGCGCCGGGCACTCCGCATCCTCGGCTGAGACGCTGACACATGGATGCGCCACACACCTTTGCGGCGAGCCACGTGACGACTACCGCCCCTAATCCTCAGTCGCTACAGCAAGTTCGAGAAGGATCAATCCTCGACGTCGTACTGGCTGCCGATCCTCGCAGTCAACCTCAGCGCCGGCCGCCCACGGAGCGTGTCGATGCTGGGGGGCATCTGCGCCCTAGAACCACGTCTTCAGTCATGTGAGGCGACCGTCTTCGATAGGTCGGCAGTGAAAAAAAAGCACGGTGGACACCGTGCTCTTTAAAATTCCCACTGAGGAAGAATGGAGGAGTCCACTAGAGGTCACGCAAAGCTCTAGTGCTTCATTAATTTGCTAAATACTGATGTGATTGTCAACTCAATAAGTCATTAGTGGTTTCATGGTTATAGCTGCGCAGGGTCAGTGGCCTGAACGCTGTACCGTTGGAGCTCCGGCCTCAAGGTGCGGCTGGTGAACGGCTTTCGCGCACTGCTTGCGGTCCTGCAGATGCCGGCCTCTCGCAGCCATCGGCGCAGCGTCTCGCGCGACAGGTACAGGTCATGACGCTCGCTCAGCATCTCTAGGACCCGCGTCGGCCGGGAATCCGCACGGTGCTCAAAGGCTCAGCGGCAAAGGTGGCAGCGATGGCTATCCCAGCAGCGCAGAGCGTGTCAGAAGCGCGTTGTTGCTCATCCGAGGACAGGCTGCTGGCGGTTCAACCGAACGCCACATTCAAGCTCATATTGCTCAACTGGAGGGTATGTCATGACCACAGTCGACTTCTCACCGCTGTTCCGCTCGATGATCGGCTTCGACCGGATGGCCAATGCCTTGGAGACGGCCTACCAAAGCGATCCTGGTGGCTACCGGCCCTACAATGTCGAGGTGCAGGAGGAGACTAAGTACCGCATTACGCTCGCCGTGGCTGGTTTCGCCGAGGATGAGCTCGGGATCGAAGCGAAGGAGAACCTCTTGACCGTCTCGGGTCAACGCAAGAAGACCGAGGTCGAGGGTAGCTTCCTCTATCGCGGCATTGCCAACCGCAGCTTCGAGCGTAGGTTCCAGCTCACTGATTATGTCCGGGTCGTCGAGGCCAAGATAGAAAATGGCTTGCTACACATCGACCTGGTGCGCGAGGTGCCCGAGGCTATGAAGCCTCGACGTATCGAGATTCGCCGCACGGGCGCGAATCCGGCGATCGAGCACGCGACGGAGCCACGCAAGGCTGCGTGATCGCATCGCGCTAGAAGCGACCAGTGATCTCACCGCTGCGGTGACGATGCGCGAGGCCGGGTTAATGCCCGGACTCTTGCTGTCTGCGAGGGACTGAGCGAGTCGCAGGGATTGACCCTCGACCAATGTTGATTCGTTGGGAAGGCCAGTCAAGCTCAGCACCGAGTGCCGTCGTAGAGTACGGGCGGGATCGATGGTAGAGGTGTTCCCAAGGAGGCCGCTTAAGAGTCACATGTGATGGCTCCATCGGTGGTGTTGTCGCGTCACAGCTGACGCTCGCTCAGGCATGGACCTGTCATTTGATCCCAACCGTCTCCTCGCCCTGCATCCTGCAATGACTATCCCCGGCGGAGCGAGCCATGCCCCGAGCTGGTGTGATCCCCGAGCAGGATCAAGGAGCATCAAGTTACTGCCGCACATCGGGCTCGCTGACGATCCCTGACCGCGAGCCTGCTGTGCGAAGCATCCAGCAGCCGATCAAGGCACCGGCTGGAATGGTAAGCCAGCCAAAGAGTGCAAGGCTAAACAGGCTGAAGACGATCGCTCCGATGATCCCCTGCAACGGGTTCATTGGCGGCTCACCCTGAGAGGCCCCGCTAGTGAGCCAGCTGTGATCGAGCCAGGCACCCAGGATGAAGAGCCACCAGCAGAGCAGGTGTGAGAGCAGTCCTGCGAGCGCGCCCGTGAACAGACCCGCTCGGCAGCCTGCGGTCTGCCGCCGCTCAACCCGCCAGCGCCAAAGCCCGAAGCCCGTGACAAAAGCAGCAGTGCTCGAGTACACAAAGAAGAACTCCCAACCGTCGCCGATCGCTGACCAGGAGACATAACCACCCACAGCCAGCCCCACCAGGGCAAAGCATGCGGCAAAGTGCAGGCTGCTGGAGCCCGGTTTGATCATCGGATGTCATCGGCGTTGGGCTATCATGAAACCATGCAAATCAGAGTAAGCTATGATCAAAATGCATGGATACCTCCCGCGGCTCGCCGAGCAGGCGCTGCAACGCGGACTCTCGCGAGCACCCGCGCTGACCCTGCTCGGGCCGCGTCAATGCGGCAAGTCGACCCTGGCCCGCCAATGGCTAGGCGATGCGCCTGCCGTCTACCTCGATCTGCAGGATCGTGCCGATCGCGGAGGGTAGGGCGAGCTGAACCCTGGCGCAGCTGCGAAAGCTCAGCCCGTTGCGGGCGATTCGATGCGATCCGAGCGCTCTGCAACCCAGTTCGGGAAAACTCGCCTGAGCGCTGAGGATTGGCTGTCGCCTGGCGTGAACAGGCTGGCTAGAGTGCCCTCAGTAACTGACCTCAACTGAGGGTGCCTGATGATCTTTAGACGGCGAGCGCATCCGTTGGGTCGGGATGCTGGTGGTGATGGCAGTCGGGCCATGGCTGCCGTCGCCCGAGGACAGGTCCTCTCCTCGGCACTCTGGCGATGCAGCATCGGGCTCACGGTTATGTTCTCAGCTTCGACGCCACTTGCCGCAGCAGAGCGGATGGTGGCTGAAGTGACCTTTGAACGCCCGCTGCGGGCGAGCGAACTGATGCGTACTTGGCATCGACAGGCGCGCCGATCATCCCAAACGGAAGCGGTCCCAGAAAAGG
>NZ_JBUDPI010000213.1:0-6671 GCF_054919635.1 Halochromatium sp.
AATCCGGCAGTCGCGGCAGAGCAATCTCGACCCTCGTGCCCTGCTCGGCATTAGAGCGGATGCTCAGTCGGCCGCCATGCTGATCGACCAGGCGTTGAACGATCGCAAGCCCGAGCCCGGTGCCAGTCGACTTGGTGCTGAAGAAGGGCTCGGTCAGACGCGATAACAGCTCGGTCGGGATCGGCTCGCCCGGATTGTGAATCGCCAACCCGATCTCGCCGGCACCAGCCTGGGTCTCCAGCTCGCTGACCCGCCAACCAATCTCACTGCCCTCGGGAGCGGCATCGCAGGCGTTATCGGTGAGGTTGCTGAGGATCTGGCGCAGTCGGTCGGGATCGGCCATCACATGGAGCGAAGCCGAAGACCGCTCAAACCGGATCTGGTGACCTGGATGACGCTCCACGGCACTGGCCACATGCTCCGCCACCAGGTCCCCGAGCTCCAGCGGACGCGGGTCCAGACTCAGTGGCTTGGCGTAAAGCAGGATGTCGTCGAGCAGTCGGCGCATGCGCTCGGCCTCGCCTAACGCGAGCTCCAACCGCCGCTTGGCGCGTGGCGCTTGCTCGTGCGCCTGCTCGGCCAGATAGCCAAGGGCCATCGCGATCGTCGTCAAGGGCGAGCGCAGCTCGTGGGCGATCCCCGAGGCGAGCTCGCCGATCGCCGCTAGCCGACTCTGCTCAGCGAACCGGGCCGTGCGCCCAACCCCCTGGGTCAGCAGCTGGGCAATGTTACTGAGCAAGCGCTGACGCGCGCCGCCAAAGCCATCTGGATCGCGAGTCGCGAAGACCACCACCGCCGGTATCGGGGTCTGCGTCTGCGGTGTCAGCGGCAAGAAGATCGCATCGCGCATCCCGAGCGCAACCAGGTGTCGCAGCAGCTCATAGTCTGGGTTCTCGCGGGCGCGCTCGACCATTGCACTCACCTGCAGCGGCGCCTCCTCGGCCAGCACCTGCTCGAGCAGGCTACCCTGCAACCGATACAGACGCTGATCACTGGCCAACGGCGCCCCGTCGAGCCAACTGGTCTCGACGCGGGCGCTGGCGCGACGCTCATCGATAAACACCAGCCCACTCCAATCACAGCCCAGGAGCGGCCTGAACTCGGTGTTGAGCAGCCCCATCAGCTGATCCAGATCCTGACCCTGCTGGAGCCCTTGAATGAGCCGATAGAGCAGATCCAATCGCTCTGAGAGGCGGTTGAAGCTATCGGTTAGATCGCGCAGCTCAGTGGTGCCAGCGACCGGCAACCGATGGCCGAAATCGCCGTCCGCGACGCGCTGGAACCCACCTGTTGTGCGCCGCAGTGGCGCCAGCACCTTCCAGCGCAGCAGCCCAAGCAGCAGCGCAGCGATGATCAGGGTCACGATGCCAACGACGATGCTACCGTTGATCATCAGCCGATACTCGCGCTCGGCCCAGTCGCGGACCGCAGAGGCGAAGGCATCCACCGCGATCATCAGTCGATTATGGGCTTCGATCACGTGCTCCGCGGCCCATTCCAAACGCGGCTCATCCTGATCATCGCCGAGGGCATCGAACAGCGCACTCCGCCACTGCTCCCAGGTGCGCTCCAGTGCGCCGATCGCCGCCTCGGCCTCAATACCCAGATGCGGCTGCAGCCAGACTGGCATCGTCATCGGCATGCTGTCGCCGAAATCGCCGCTCATGAAGGTCTCGACGATCGCGTCGATTGTCTCCACCTGGGCCAAGAGGTCCTGATAATAGAGGCGCACGTCGCGGTAATAGGTCGGATAGTCGCGCGGTGCGTTCTGCCAATAATTCATGCCCTGGGCATGCATACGCTCGACGGTGAGCTCAAGCTGCGCGGCCTGATTGACAAGCTCGATCGAGCCCAGCTGACGCTGGAAGGCCCCCAACGTATAGAGCCCGGCCACTGCCAGCAGCAGCCCAAGCGCAAGATAGACGGCGGTGACCTGAACGCTCAGGCTCGCAAGCTGCCGGGACAGAGGCATGTTGTCTCCAATGATCGGAATCACCTAGCAGGACCAGCGCAGCGGCTGGGTTGTGGTGCTGTGTTGATCGATGATCCACCCTCGTAAGGCCTGCAGGGAAGATCCTGTGATGAGAATCGGCACTCGCTCGGCCAACCCTTAGCGTGACGGTGCTAGAATCGCTCGCCCTCAGGCCAGGCCGCTGCCAAGGCCGCGACAGTCAGCGGCCGTCTCTGCCTCTTCGGCTTGGTCGTTCAACGTCAGCTGCAAAGGCCTAGTGAGAGCACTGATGAGATCAAGAACGACATCAACATCGATATCGACCCATCGGCAACCCTGGAGTCGGTGGTGCCTTGCCACCAGCGTCGCACTAACACTGACCGTTGCCGGAGAGATCGAGGCCGCGGGCTGGTATGCGCGTGCCGCACTGGGCTACGAGCAGTCCAACGACGCTGATTTTTCCGATCGGGACTGCCGATCACAACAACCCGCCGCGCTCTTCGGCTGCGCCAGCGGAGACGACGGACGACCGATCGGCGCCTATGGTGACTTCGGCAGCTACCCGCTGATGGAGCTTGCCGCCGGCAAGCGGCTGTTGCCTTGGCTCCGGGCCGATTTATCCCTCAGCTACCGCTTCGACATGGACTATCAGGGCAACGCCAATTTTCTCAGCGTCGGCACCAACGAGCCGGTGTCGGCAGATCTCGAGTCTTGGACCGGCATGGCCAATGCCTTCGTCGACATCGCCGCGCTCACCGACCTCGATCTCGGCCGTTTTGAGCCCTATCTCGGCGCCGGCATTGGGGTCGCCCGTAATCGTCTTAGCGAGGTGACCTACCGCTTCCCGGAGAACCCCTATCGGCACAAGCTGAGCGTGACACCTGACGGCGAGCGAACGAATCTCGCCTATCGGCTCACGCTCGGCACCGGGATCAGGCTCACCAAGTCCCTCAGGCTCGATCTGTCAGCGTCTTATACCGACCTTGGCCAAGTCGGCACCGACACCGGTCTCATGGCGATGAACCACGTCCCAGCTGGTATCTTGATCGACGAGACCGAGACCCATTTGCGCACCATTGGCGCAAGCATTGGACTTCGTTACGAGCTCCGTTAACCCGAGGTGCAATACTCTGCTGGGCGTCGACGACGCCAACGCCAATATTCATGCCAAAGGCGGTTGACTGCGCCCTGAGCGCGGTCGATGACAGCAGCGCGGTTGACCGTCTGACCAATGCCCTCAGCTGTTACAGGGTCGGGAGCCGATCGCAGCAGCGTTGAGCGGGCTCCACTTTTTCTTGCCACGAAAGCAAGGTACCATCTGGGCGCATGGCCTTGAGGCTGTTCGTCAGTGGAGGCTCCTCTTGAGCACAGCGAGAACCCTGCTCGACAAAGCAGCCGACAAGCTACCGAGTCCGAACGGCGTCGCGCTCGCCATCATGCAGCTCTGGGAAGACGAACATGCAACGGTCGATCAGCTTGCACGTCTCGTCCAGAGCGACCCCGCGCTGTGCGGCCGTCTTCTCAGACTTGCAAACTCCGCAAGCATCGGTCTCAGACCCGTCACCTCCGTCCCTGAGGCCATTGTCAGAATCGGTTTGAAGACCGTTGGCGAATTGGCGATCGCCTTTTCGCTGATTGATGTCAACAAGTGCGAGGACCGCTGCCAGTCTTTCGACTATCTCAAGTTCTGGTCTCATTCCCTGCTGATGGCCTTGGTTTGCAGAGAGCTAGGACGTGTGACCAGCCTGGCACCACCGGAGGAGTTGTTCACCTGTGCGCTGATGGCGCGCATCGGGCTGCTGGCTTTCGCCACCATCTATCCGCGTGCGTTTTCCGAGCTTCTCGACGCTAAACCCGCCGATCTCGCAGCCGCCGAACGCCAGCGGTTCGGCTTCGACCACAACGAGTTATCCGCGCAGATGCTGGAGAGCTTTGGGGTGCCTGAGGCCTTGGTGGAGCCGGCCAGGTTTCATGAGGACTCAAGCCGCTCAGGCTTCCCCGATAATTCTCGCGGAACGAGGCTAGCGACGGTCTTTCATCTCGGCCATCAGCTGTCTGAAACCTGTTTGCAAACAGGCATCAGCGAGGCGAGCAAGGCAAACAGAACCAAGACGCTTGCTCGACGACTCGGGCTGCCATCAGACCAGCTCTCGACGCTGTTGAGCCAGAGCGTCAAGGAATGGCGGGAATGGTCGACCTTTCTCGAGCTCCCGGAGGCTTCGCTACCCGCGGCTGATCTGGCAGACACTGGGGATGACCCCCAGTCAACGGACACGCCCTCCAAGGCCAAGCTGCAAGCCCTGTTGGTCCATGCCAACGGCGATCCATCGCTGCTGCAACAGCGACTGGAGACGCGATCCATCGAGATGCACGCCTGTCAGGACGAGAATGAGTTTCTGCGGCTCGCGCTCCAGGTCCAACCTCAGCTGATGCTCATCGGAGAGGACCCAGACGTCGAAAAAGGCAGGCTCTGCCGACTGATCCGCTCGACCGAATGGGGAAAGAAGGTCTACATCATCTCCATTCTCGAACGCTGCGACAGCGAGCAGGTCACACATGCCTTGTCCTCCGGAGCCGACATCTGCGTGCGCGAGGAGATCGGCACGCCAGAGCTCGAGGCGCATCTACAGGTTGTACAGCGGTTTCTCGATCTGCAGGCGAAATGGGAGCAGGATCGCGCCGAGCTACGCCGGATCGCCAATGAACTGGCCCTGAGTCACCGACGCATGGAGGTGCTGTCGCTTACCGATCAGCTAACCGGCCTGGGAAACCGCAGGTCGGCGATTGAGGCGCTCGGCCAAGCCTGGAGCATCAGCGAGCGCTCCAATCAGCCGATGTCCGTCATCATGCTCGATATCGACCATTTTAAGCGGATCAATGATCAATTCGGACATGCAGCCGGCGATCAAGTACTGGCCGATGTGGCAAAGGCCTTGAAGGACGATACGCGCCAGGGGGAAGGCAGCTATCGCATGGGAGGCGAGGAATTCCTGTTACTCAGCTCGGCATCGGACATCAAGCAGCTGATCGTCGTCGCTGAGCGGCTCAGACGCCGTATCGCCGCACTCCGAATCGAGTGTGGTGGGCACGAAATCCAACTCTCCATCAGCCTCGGCGTTGCGCAACGAGGAGCGGAGCACACCCATTTTGATGCCTTACTGAGCGCCGCCGATCAAGCCCTCTACGCGGCCAAGTCCGGTGGGCGCAATCGGGTTTGCTTCTACCACGACAACCGCATCCACACGATCAACCCAAGCACCTGAGATTGAGGGCTGCTTGTGCTACTGGCTATCAGGCCCCAAGGGAGCTGCTATCAGGCGGCCGGCTCGGGCTGCAGACCGCCGACCAGGCCGATATCGTCGAGGATCACATAGATCGCCGGCACCAGGAACAGCGCCGCGAGGGTCGCGCTGGCCAACCCGAACGCAAGGCTGGCCGCGAGTGGGATCAGCACCTGCGCCTGCAGGCTCTTCTCGAGCAGCAGCGGCGTCAGCCCGGCAACAGTGGTGATCGAGGTCAGCAGGATCGGCCGAAAACGCGCCCGCCCGGCCTGCCGCGCGGCGTCGATGGTCGCAGCGCCGGCGCGCTGCGCCTCGCGGATGAAGACCACGAGCAGGATCGAATCGTTGACGACGACACCGAACAGCGACGCCATGCCGACGATGCTCGGCATGGTCAGATCGAGCCCGAGCGCCATGTGGCCGAAGATCACCCCGATCAGCGCGGTCGGGATCACCAACATCACCGTCACCGGCTCCAAGTAGCCGCGGAACTGCAGCGCCAGCAGCATGTAGACGCCGATCATCCCGAGCAGCACATTGCGCACGATCGACCGGCCGGTCTCGGCCGATTCGCTGGTCTCGCCCTCCATCTCGAAGCGCAGCTGCGGATAGCGCTCGAGCAGATCAGGGATGAACTCACGCTGGGCCAGGGTCACCAGCTCGCGAGCATTGGCCTGGGCGCGGTCGACATCGCCCTCGATGCTGACCGCGCGCTGGCCGTCGATGCGATTGATCCGTGCCCAGCCGCGCTCCTCGTCGATCTCGGCGACGATCGACAGGGGCACCTGGGCGCCGGTCGGACCGGTCACGGTGAACCGCTCGAGGTCCGCTGGCCCGGCACGATCATCCGGCTCCAAGCGTAGGTCGATCTCGTAGATCTCGTCACCAAGCGCAAACTCGTCGATCTCGACCCCCTGGAAGGCGCCGCGCAGCTGATCGGCGACCATGCGCGCATCGATGCCCAGGGAGCCAGCATCCGGCTTCAACCGCAGGCGCAGCTCGCGCTTGCCGGGCCTGAGATCGTCGCTCAGGTCCAAGACTCCGGCATAGCCACCGAGATAGTCCTGCAGTTCGCGCGACGCGGCCTTGAGCTGGTCGAGATCGGGGCCGAGCAGGCGCAGATCGATCGCCCGGCCACCAGGGCCGAGCGCAGGCTCGGTGTATTTGATCGAGATGACATCGGCCGGCTCGCCGACCGCAGCGCGCCAGCGGTTGCGAACGTCGTCGAGTGAGGCGTTGCGCGTCTCGGCGCCGAGCAGATCGGCAACCACCCGTGCGACGTGGGCGCCGCTTTCATAGGCATCCGGATTCTCGCCGAACAGCACGGTGACGTTCTGCACCAGATCCTGCTCGCCTGGCTGCCGCGGCTTGAATTCGGCGTTGACCTCATCGAGCCCCGCGATGATCCGCTCGACCACCGCCTCGGTGCGCTCTAGCGG
>NZ_JBUDPI010000214.1:0-6664 GCF_054919635.1 Halochromatium sp.
CGCGAGATCACGAACAGCGGTGTGAACATCGCCGTCGGCACGCCCATCTGGTGGTAGGAGACGGCCGAGAACCAGTCTAGGTTCGGGAACATCGTCTTTAGCTCCCACATCACCGACTCGAGTCGCTCAGCGACCGAGAACATGCTCATATTCCCGGCCTCCTCGGAGAGTCCCTGGGCCACCCGCTTGATCACCTGATTGCGCGGATCAGCGACGGTGTAGACCGGATGGCCGAAGCCGATCACGATCTCCTTGCGCCCAACCCGCTCACGGATATCGGCTTCGGCCTCGTCGGCGGTGCGATAGCGGCTCTGGGTGCGGAAGGCCTCTTCATTGGCGCCACCGTGCTTGAGACCGCGCAGCGCGCCGATGGCGGCGGTGATGGCCGAGTACATGTCCGAGCTGGTGCCAGCGACTACGCGCGCAGCGAAGGTCGAGGCGTTGAACTCGTGCTCGGCATAGAGCACCAGCGAGGTGTGCATCGCCCGCACCCAAGAGGCCTTCGGCGCCTCGCCATGTAGCAGATGCAGGAAATGGCCGCCGATGCTGTCATCGTCGGTCTCGACCTCGATGCGGCGACCATTGACCGCGAAGTGATACCAGTACAGCAGCGCCGAGCCGAAGCTAGCCATCAGCCGATCGATGATCTCGCGCGCTTCAGCCGCTGGATGCGAGTCGCGTTCCGGCAAACAACTGCCCATCACCGAGCAGGTGGTGCGCATCACATCCATTGGGTGCGCGGAGGCCGGGATAGCCTCGAGCGCCTGCTTGACCGCCTGTGGTAAGCCGCGCATTGCGCGCAGCTTGGCCTTATAGGCCTCGAGCTCGGGGGCGTTGGGCAGTGCCCCGTGGATCAACAGATAGGCGATCTCCTCAAATTCCGCCTGCTCCGCGAAATCAAGGATGTCGTAGCCGCGATAATGCAGATCGTTGCCGGTACGCCCGACGGTGCAAATGGCGGTGTTGCCGGCGGCGGTCCCAGACAGAGCGACCGACTTCTTTGGCTTGGGCAAACCGCTGGCTCCGCTGGTGGTGGCGTTGGTGGCACTCGTGTTGGTCATAGCCCTACTCCGCTGCGAAGAGTTGATCGAGCTTCTGCTCGTAGGCGTGGTAGCC
Source organism: Halochromatium sp. (assembly GCF_054919635.1). Taxonomy (NCBI): domain Bacteria; kingdom Pseudomonadati; phylum Pseudomonadota; class Gammaproteobacteria; order Chromatiales; family Chromatiaceae; genus Halochromatium; species Halochromatium sp. The sequence continues at coordinate 1,117 of NZ_JBUDPI010000214.1, forward strand.
GAGGTAGTCGTAGAGGTCGGCGCGGGTCTGCATCAGCTCCATCACCGACTGCTGCGTGCCTTCATGGCGCAGGGCCTGATAGACCTTGAGCGCGGCGGCGTTGGCGGCCCGAAAGGCGCTGAGCGGATAGAGCGCGATATTCACGCCAACGCTGGCCAATTCGTCGACAGTAAACAGCGGCGTCGAGCCGAACTCGGTGATATTGGCCAGCACCGGCACGCCGACTGCCTCAATGAAGGCCTGATACTGTTTGAGCTCAGTGATCGCCTCCGGAAAGATCGCATCGGCGCCGGCCTCAACGCAGGCTAGCGCGCGCTCGATCGCAGCATCCAGCCCCTCGACCGCGAGCGAATCGGTGCGGGCCATGATCACGAAGTCATCATCCAGGCGAGCATCGACCGCGGCCTTGATCCGGTCGACCATCTCGGCCTGCGGCACGATGGCCTTATTCGGCCGATGTCCACAGCGCTTCTGCTGCACCTGGTCCTCAAGATGCACCGCCGCCGCACCGGCCTTGTTCATGCTGCGCACCGCGCGAGCGATGTTGAAGGCACCGCCCCAGCCGGTATCGATGTCCACCAAGACCGGCAGCTCGGTGACATCGGTGATACGGCGCAGATCGATCAACACATCATCCATGGTGGTGATGCCGAGATCCGGAATGCCGCAGGAGCCGGCCGCAACCCCGCCACCGGAGATATACAGCGAGCGGAAGCCTGTGGCCTCGGCTAGCCGGGCATGGTAGGCGTTGATCGCGCCAGCGCATTGCAATGGCTTTTCCTCGGCCATCGCGGCGCGGAAACGGGCGCCGGGATTGGTGGCAATGGTCATGGTCGATCCCCTCAGTGGTCGTAGTGGTCTTAGTGGTATACCGCGAGACGCCTTTGCTCTCTGAGCGCGCGTCCTTGGGCCTTTTGTGACAAGCCTCAGCTCAGCGCCTGCTCTAGGTTGCGCAGCGATGAGCGCACATGCTGGCGCATCACCAGCTCGGCCATCTCTGGATCGCGCGAGCGCAGCGCACTCAGCAGGTACTGATGCTCCTCGAACGCCTGCCGACAGCGCTTGCTGCGCATTCCAAATTGCACCCGGTACATCCTGAGCAGGTGATAGAGGTCTTCGCACAACAGCCCAATCAATTGCCGGTTCTTGCTGCCCTGGACGATCCGGAAATGGAAGTCGAGATCGCCTTGTTTCTGGAAGTAGGCTTGCCCTTGCTCCTGCTCGATCTGCTGGCCATGCTGTTCGAGCAGCGCGGCTAGCGCGTCGATCTCCGCATCGGTCATCGCCTGCGCGGCCAGCCGTGCCGCCATGCCCTCAAGGACCTCGCGCAGTTGAAAGATCTCGATTAGCTGCTCGGCACTCAGCTCGACCACGCGCGCTCCCAGGTTCGGCTTGCGCTCGACCAACTTGCAGGCCTCGAGCCGGGCGATCGCCTCGCGCAACGAGCCACGGCTCACCCCATGCCGTCGCGCCAGCTCAGGCTCGCTGATCTTGCTGCCCTGCGGCATCTCGCCTTCGACGATCGCCCGTTGCAGGGCATCGAACAGGCGGTCGGTCAGAGTGCCGCCAGCGCTCGGCTCGAGCGCAATCAGGGCGGGGTCATTCATCGCCTCAGCCAGCAAAGTGTCAACACCTTTTGGTTTCTTCTCGCGAATTTCGCCAAAACCCTACCAGAATTGGCATTATGTGTCGACACTTTGATGTTGAGCGAAAGGCTCCTACGTCAACAGCAGCACCGGCGCGCTAGCCTAGCGCGAATCGGTCCTGTCGCAGCCCCCAACGATGCGCCGCCAAAACTTCCCATCGGCGTCCAGAGCTTCCGCAAGACCCGCGAGGACGATTGCGACTCTGGGGAAAGGACCGCGCTTATGCCGACAAATACCGCGCCGAAGGGCCGCCGATCCACCTGAACAGCATCGTATTCAGTCGCGAGCAGCGCACCCTGGTCGGCTTCGCGAGCGAGCGTTACCATAACCCGGTCTTAATAAACACCTAGAAGCCTCTACGACCTATGGACCGCACACCGATTTCACTTGAAGCCGATCAGCACCGGCGACTTGGTGAGGAGGCCCGGCGTCGCGGCATCAGTTTTGCTTCGCTGCTCCATGGCCTCATCGACGAGCACCTTGGCGACCAGGAACAGCCACCGGCTGCAGACAGCCTCGACACCCTGATCGGCATTGGCGAAGGTACCGGCGACGCCATTGGTCGCCATCACAATCGCCACCTGTACGAGCACTAAAGCCTTGCAGCTCGCCTTCGTCGACACCGGTGCCTGGTATGCACTGCTGGACAAGAAGGACCCGGACCACGCGGCCGTCGTCGAGGCCTTTGCTGAATACCGCGGCAGACTGGTCACGAGCAACTACGTCTTCGGCGAGACCCTCACCCTTGCGCGATACCAGCTTGGCTGGAGCGTTGCGCATCAGTTTGGCAGCGCCTTGCGCGAGCGGCGAGTGGCGCGCATGGAACGGGTCACCACGGAAGACGAGGCTGCCGCCTGGTCCATCTTTCAGCAACAGCAAGATACGCACTATAGCTTTACCGACTGCACCAGCTTTGCGCTGGTCCGGCGTCTCGCATTGCCAATCTGCTTGGCCATCGATCCGGACTTTCGCGCCTTCGGTCTACGTTGCTTGCCGAGCCTGCGCTAATCAGAGACCACTCTTCCTCCGCCGACTCACCCGCTGCCCGTCACGAAGCTGTTGCCGATAACGTCTTCTGTATCAAGAAACTAGCGCAGCGCTATCGCACCGAATGCCCGCGGTTGCGGCACCCACCGGCATTGACTAGTATCGAAGTTCCCTTTCTCGACTCAAGGGTCGCTCCCGATGCCTCGATTACCCATCACAGGTGAGCCGCCCGCCGGCGTCGAGCCGATCTCAGCCGACGGCAGGCTGGTAAGCGAAGCGGAGTACTGGCAAGACTGGTACGACGCCGCTGATCTCAGCTACGAGTGGAACAATGGCCGCCTAGAGGAGAAGCCGGTGTCGGATTTCGAGACCTTTCAGGTCTATCTCTGGTTCCTGGAGCTGTTGCGCCACTACCTGCGGCTACAACCGGTCGGCAAACTGGTGGCGTTGGAGATGGGCTTTCGGCTCTCGCTCAGATCGGGCACGGTGATCCGCAAGCCAGACTTGGCGGTCGTGCTCGACACCAATCCGGTCGCCCTGGATCTCACCGACAGCTCCTACCATGGCGTCTTCGACCTCTGTGTCGAGGCCCTGTCGACAGAGAAGCCGGCCTATGTCCATCGTGATCTGGTGGTCAAGAAGGCCGAATACGCCGCCGCCGGTGTGCCCGAGTATTACGTGCTGCACCGCGAGCACGGCAACCTGGCCTTCTATGGCCGCACCCGCGGGGGCGTCTACAGCCCGCTGCCGATCGAGGGCAGCGGCGATGAGCGTCTAGTTCGCTCGCGGCTGCTGCCGGGCTTCCAGTTCCGGATCAATGATCTGATCCGCCGGCCAGACCTGGATGCGATTCGCCGCGACCCAATCTATAGCGATTTCGTGCTGCCGGAATGGACCCTGGCCGAGCAGGCAAAGGCCCAGGCCGAGCAAGCACAGGCGCAGGCAGAGCAAGCAAAGGCGCAGGCCGAACAGGCACAGGCGCAGGCCGAGCGCGAGCGCGATGAGGCCCGAGCGGCCGCGCAGCACGAAGCGCTGGCACGCGCCAAACTTGAAGCGGAACTGGACCAGCTGCGCGACACCCGCAGCCCCGACCATCCGGATCGCTAGTGCACCCTGGTCGCGGCAAGCTGCGCGAGCAGCCCCTGCCCAGCGACTAGCTATCCGCGTACCGACTCACCGCGCATACCCCATCTCCCGCAGCGACTGCGCGATCTCATCTAGGATCGCAGGATCATCGATGGTCGCCGGCATGGCCCAGGTCTCGTTGTCAGCGATCTTGACCATGGTACTGCGCAGGATCTTGCCCGAGCGGGTCTTCGGCAGCCGCGAGACGATGGCGACGAGCTTGAAGGCGGCGACCGGGCCGATCTGATCGCGCACACGTTGGATCAGCTCGGCATTGAGCTCGGCGACGCCGCGCTCGACACCAGCCTTGAGCACCACCAGCCCGAGCGGCAGTTGCCCCTTGAGCGCGTCGTGCACGCCGATCACCGCGCACTCGGCGACATCAGGATGACCGGCCAGCACCTCCTCGATCTGCCCGGTCGAGAGCCGATGCCCGGCAACGTTGATCACGTCGTCGGTGCGGCTCATGATCCAGATGTAGCCGTCCTCGTCCATGAAGCCGGCATCACCGCTCAGGTAATAGCCGGGATGCCGACTCAGATAGGCATCGCGAAAACGCTCGTCGTTGTTCCAAAGCGTCGGCAGGCAGCCGGGCGGCATTGGTAGCTTCAGGCAGATGTCGCCCATCTCACCGGCCGGTCTTTCCTCGCCTTGGTCATCGAGAACACGCAGGTCATAGCCGACCATCGCCCGCGTTGGCGAGCCGGCCTTGATGGGCAGCTGTTCGATGCCAAGCGGATTGGCGGCGATGGCCCAGCCGGTCTCGGTCTGCCACCAGTGGTCGATGACCGGCTTCTCGAGCAGGACCTCGGCCCAATGCAAGGTGTCCGGATCGCAACGCTCGCCGGCCAGGAATAGACTCTGCAAACCGCTGAGGTCATAGCGCGCCAGATGCTCGCCCCTGGGGTCTTCTTTCTTGATCGCCCGGATCGCGGTCGGCGCGGTGAACATGACCTTGACGCCATATTCATTGACCACGCGCCAGAACGCGCCTGGATCGGGCGTTCCGACTGGCTTGCCCTCGTAGATCAGGGTGGTGCATCCGGCCAGCAGCGGCCCGTAGACGATGTAGCTGTGGCCAACCACCCAACCGACATCGGAGGCCGCCCAGAAGACGTCCCCGGCGCGGGCATTGTAGATATTCGCCATCGACCAGTGCAGCGCCACCGCATGGCCACCGTTGTCACGCACCACGCCCTTGGGCTGACCGGTTGTGCCAGAGGTATAGAGGATATAGAGCGGATCGGTCGCGGCGACCGGAACACAATCGGCGGGCTCAGCCGCTGCCACCGCCGCGTCCCAATCGAGATCGCGCCCCGGCTGAAGCTCGGCGGTGAGCTGCGGTCGCTGCTTGATGATGCAGGCCCGGGGCTTATGCATGGCCTGTTCGATCGCCGCGTCGATCAACGGCTTGTAGGCGACCAGTCGATTCGGCTCAATGCCGCAGGAAGCCGAGAGCACCAGCTTGGGCTGGCAGTCATCGATGCGGGTCGCCAGCTCGCGCGCGGCGAAGCCGCCGAACACGACGGAGTGGATCGCGCCGAGCCGCGCACAGGCAAGCATCGCCATCGCCGCCTCTGGGATCATCGGCATGTAGATGATCACCCGATCGCCCCGGCCGACACCTTGCGCGGCAATGGCGCCAGCCAGTGCGGCGACCTGGTTGCGCAGCGCCCGATAGCTGTGGCGCTGCACCTGCCCGGCCACCGGACTATCGTAGATGATTGCCAAACGCTCGCCTTGTCCAGCCTCAATGTGTCGATCGAGCGCGTTGTAGCAGGGATTCAGTT
>NZ_JBUDPI010000215.1:0-6657 GCF_054919635.1 Halochromatium sp.
GCATTGGCGAGAGCGGTTGTCATTGAAAGGGGAATGGTTGAAAGGGCAATGATCAGCGCGCGTCGATACATGGTGCAGCCTCGTTGATGGTTGTCGTCGCCGCTCGCTCCTGTCTCGCCCCCAGTCCTTTCCCCCGGAGTCCTTTGCCCCGAGTCCTTTGCCCCGAGTCCTTTGCCAGGCGTCGCTCCGTGCTGGTTCGCTCCGCGTAGGTGGCTGATGACTGGCGTGACGAGCGGTCTCTAGGGATCTGCACAGGCAGGTTGCATACCAGCTGTCGCTGTCCGCGTCTCGGTATGGGCCATCCAAGGTATGAGCAATCCGATCGGCGTAGACGCCTCGCGCGAGCAGCTGATGATCGGCGGTCAGTCTCTTTGCAGACGCGTGCGATCGGTGCATTTGCCAACGTGCCGGGTGTTTTGAGCCGGCTGTGGTTGCCGATCCGGCCGGTGTCCAGCCTGTTCCTTGCGGGCGCCTCCTTGCAAGCCCGTCCTTGCAGGCCCTTCCTTGCAATCAATGTCTAGCCGGCATTCGCCAATCCTGGCGCGTCGCTTGCGTCGTGGATTGATCAGCTCATCCGGTGCTGTGCAGCGACGAGCTGTTTGATTCGCAAATACTTTGATACCAGGAGGTTTCTCATGAAACGGCTGCGGGAAGAACGGCGTCGAGGGTCGCGGGGGCGCCTGTTAGGGACCGCTTCGTTGATCCTTGGCATTGTACTCGGCGGCATCGATCTTGATCCAGCGCTGGCAGCTGAGACCAAAGAGCTGCCGGGGACCGAGACCACGGCGAGCAGCCCTGACAGCCCGACCGGCCCGAGCAAGAGTCCGGGTATGCGCTCGGGCCACCAGGCCGGTATGGCTGCCGTTGACGAGGATCGACGGTTGGCCGAGCGCATCGAGCGACGCCTGGCTTGGGATGCCGAGCTTGCGCCCTACGATCTGGAGGTCAGTGTCAACGATGGCATCCTGAACCTCTCGGGCTCGGTATCGACCACGGCCGAGAGCCATCGAGCACGACGCATGGCGAATGAGACCGAGGGCATTGGCGGCGTTGTCAATGCCCTCTACGTCGACCCCGCCCTGGTCCCGTTCAAGAATCGATCAGTCGGGCCACCCGATGATGAGACAGTCGCCAAGCGACTCGAGGTGAGGCTGGCCCATGACCCCGACCTCGCCGACGAGACCATTGAGGTTGAGGTCGAGGACGGGATCGTCCGGCTCCACGGCACGCTGAGAGACTACTCGTCCGAGATGCGCGCCAAGCGCCTGGCTGAATCACTCTATGGCGTTGAGCGGGTGAATAGCGAGCTCGAGGTCGCTACGCCTTGACAAGAGCCTGTCCGCTGCACGGGCAGCCAGCCGCTTGGCTGCCCTGCAGGGTCAAGCAGCATTCCGATACATCGATCCAGCCCGCGGCGCTATTCGGTATTGCGGCTGCCGTTGAGCCCCATTGCATTGCGCCAGGCGCTCGGATGGCATGCCATCAGCGCCAGTCAACCACTGACAATGGAATGTCCCTGATCCACTGCTCACAACTGCACCCCGATAGCACAATCGCAAACCCAGCAAGCAGGGCAGCGCTGAGCGATAGGCCGATGCGCCAGGCCAGTCGTGGCCCGGCGATCGTTGCGCAGAGCAGGGTCTTGAACAGGGTGTTGGTGGTTAGCGCAATGAGGATGGCAATCAGCGCGGTGCGTTCACCTATCTGTTCGAGCTCCATGCGGGCGATCGAGAGCGTGATCGCGTTCAGGTCGGCGGCACCGGAGACCGCGGCGACGCCGAGCAACCCAGCGCTACCGAAGATCTCGGCGCTGATGCGCGCGACCAGCATGACGACCGCCAACAGCAGCCCGAAACGCAGTGCTTGGCCCAAGGCCAAGGGGTTGCTGACCTGTAGCGCACCGGCCTCGAGTGGCGCTCCGCGGCGCAACCAGAACGCCAGCGTTGGCACCAGGGTCAGCAAGGTCATGCCGATCAGGGGCGCCGCCAATGCGAGCGCCAGCGCGGGTTTCAGGAGCGCGACAATGACCAGGATGCGCGGAAACAGCGTGGTGTTGGCGATCAGGATGCCGGTCGCGATCAGGTTCGCCTGTGCGCCCTGATGTGCGCCCTTATGTGCGCCCTGACGACGGGCGATGCGTGCCATCTGCAACGTCAGTGCGGTCGAGGAGGCGAGTCCGGCGAGGAGGCCGGTGAGCGTTATACCGCCATTGGCCCCGAGCACCTTGATCGCGAAATAGCCGACGTATGAGATCGTGGCGATCAAGACCACCAACCACCAGAGCTCATAGGGGTTGAGGGCCTTGGCTGGTCCGTAGCCTTGGTCTGGCAAGACCGGCAGCAGGACCACGGTGATCAACAGCAGTTTGAGGGTCGCATGTAGCTCGGTTTGCTCGAGCCGCGCTAGCCAACGATGCAACTGCGGCTTGAAGCCGAGCAGCAGTGTTGCGATGACTGCGGCCGATGCGGCTTCGGTTTCATGCCCAAGGGTCGAGAGTGCGGCCAGCGCGAACGCGAGCAGCTCAGCGATTAGAGACGTGCTACCCGTCGCGGCATTCTCGCGGACATGAAGCAGATAGCTGCCAACCGCCACCGTGGCCAGTGCCACGAACAGCAGTCCAAGGACGATCGGCGAGAGCGCCTGTGCGATCACACCGCCAACGCCGCCGAGCAGGCCGATGAGCCCAAAGGTCCGAACGCCAGCTGGCTTCTTGCTCTCGGCCTCTTGCTCGCCGTGCCAGCCGCGCTCGAGCCCAAAGAGTAGACCGATCGCGAGCGCGACAGCCAGCTCTAGCAGGATACGCTGCTCCTCGCCCTCGATCAGGCCTGTCATGCTGGCGATGTTCAGATGTCGGTATCACGACCGCTGGCTTCCTTCGATTCTGGGATCAAGGTCTCGCGGTAGGCGTGCCAGCTCGCAAAGCCAAGCAGCGGTGTGACGATGATGAGGCCGAGGAAGTAGGTCAGAATGCCGACTGTCACGAGTGCGGCGATGATGAGGGCCCATAGGGTCATCGCCGGCCAGTTATCGCCCACCGCGCGCCAGCTTGCGAACGCGGCATTGATGGCATCCACGCGCTGGTCGACCAACATCGGCAGGGAGACGGCGGTGATGCGAAACACGATCACCGCCAAGGCCAAGGCGATGCCACCGAATACCAGCGCGAATGGCCAGCTCTCGCCGAACATCACCGGCAGTGGGCGCACCTCTGCATAGGTTGCCAGCACCTCATGATAGACCCCGCCGAAGAGCAGGTTCGAGAGCATGATCCAGTTGATGAAGACCAACAGCAAGAACAGGCCCATCAGCGAAAGGCCGGAGGTATTGGCGGCGAGGATGCGTTGAATCGTCTCACTGGGCTTTTCGTCTGGCGACTCACGACGCTTCGCCATCGCCATCAGCCCGACCGAGAGGATCGGACCGAGGACGAGGAAGCCGCCGAAGATGAACGGAACGAAATAGAAGCGGTTGACGCCGACGGTGAGCGATACGATCAAGAATGCCAGTGCTGTCACCGCGAGGCCGTAGAGCAGGCCGGTGACAGGTGCGGCCATGAGGTCATCGAAGCCGCTTCGCAGCCAAGAGAATGGCTGAGCAGCAGGCAAGCGCGGGATCGCAAAACGGCGCCGCGGGATCTGGCTGGTTTCGAGGACAAAGCTGTTCATGATAACTCCTCCGCTTGTTGTCACGGATGATGGTGATCTGCCAACGCGAACAGATGTTCAGCGATGGGCCTCTTCAGCGGTCGGTGGCGGCTGGTCGACGACCAGGCTCCACTCGGAGCGGTCGATGACGCCGTCGTTATTGGTATCGAGTCGGCGCCAGTCGGTGCCGATGCGAGGACTGGCATGGGCCTCGTTGGGCGTCAGCACCCCGTCGCGATCGAGGTCGAGGTCGCTGAATGGACGGGCCGGATCGACCTCGTCCTCTAGAGGCGCGATACCGGTGAGGGGCGACTCGCGCTGGGGCATATCACCCATGTTTGGCTCATTTGCCTGCCGCTCTTGACCGTCGGGCATGGTATGCGCGGCGCTGCCCTCGGTGAGGACGGCGTCGTCCTCGGCCGCTGGATCGGCAACCACGAGTGTTGCGAGACTCAGCGCTGCCACGGCCGAGGCGATGGCGACAACAGGGCGCTCGACTAGCTTGTTGTGGATCATTCAATGTCTCCTCATTGGCTTTGAGCCGGTTTGCACTCCCGACTCGACCTTGATCGACGCAAGGGCCATGCCGGCGCTATCAGGTGGCGGATTTGCACTGGCCCCTGGTCAGTTGCGCGCCAATGGCCCGGTCAATCGAGCGGCCAGTCGCGCGATCAGTCGCGCAGGGCCTTGCGCGAGGGGATACCGGCGACCTGCTCATCGGCGCGAAGTGCCTTCAGCAGGCCCCAGCAGGCGATGAGCAAAAAGGCTGTCATGGGCAGCCCAGAGGTCAGAGACGCGGTTCGCAGGGCCTGCAATCCGCCCGAGAGTAGGAGCGTTGCCGCGACCGTGCCTTCGGCGACGGCCCAGAAGATCCGCTGTGCCTTGGGCGGGTGCGGATGGCCGCCCGAGGTCACCATGTCATCGACTAGCGAGCCAGAGTCGGACGAGGTGACGAAGAACACCACCACCATCAGGGTCGCCAGGATCGATGTGAAGGTCTGCAATGGCAGCTGGTCGAGCATCGCATAGAGTCCTGCGCTGGCGTTCTGCTGCACGACGGACTCGATACCACTGTTACCGAGCACGGTGCTGTGCAACGCGGTGCCACCGAAGACAGTGAGCCAGAGGAAGGTGATCAGCACCGGCACGAAGAGCACGGCCAGGATGAACTCGCCAATCGTGCGTCCGCGCGAGATCCGTGCGACGAAGACACCGACGAACGGCGACCAGGAGATCCACCAGCTCCAGTAGAACAGCGTCCAGTCGAATTGCCATGCGCTATCCGGTCGCAGATCGAGCCAGAGGCTCTGACTGACGAACTGCTGCAGATAGGCGCCGAACGCCGAGATGAACAGCTGGATCAGATAGACCGTCGGTCCCGTGACGAGCACGAATAGGAGCAGCATGCCAGCCAAGCCGATGTTGAAGCGTGACAGCAGCCGGATACCATGCTGCACGCCGCTGACCACCGAGATCGTCGCAATGACGGTGATCACTGCGATGATCACCACCTGAATCGATTCGGTCTGGGGGACGCCCGAGAGCCGACCCAGTCCGGCGTTGATCTGTATCGCCCCGAGGCCGAGCGAGGTCGCAACGCCAAACAGGGTGCCGACAGTGGCCAGGATGTCGACGGCATGGCCGATTGGCCCGAAGATGCGCTTGCCGATCAGCGGATACAGCAACGAGCGTGGTGCCAGCGGAAGCTCATGGCGAAAGTGGAAGTAGGCGATGGAAAGCCCAAAGACGATATAGATGGCCCAGGGATGGAAGCCCCAGTGGAAGAAGCTCAGGCGCAGCGCCTCGCGGACCGGGCCGCCCTCTGCAGTCGCTGCGAAGGGCGGGTCGCTCCAGTGCATCACCGGCTCGGCCACACCCCAGAACACCAGTCCAGTGCCCATGCCGGCACTGAACATCATCGCGAACCAAGACAGATAATTGAGCTCGGGCTCGCTGTCCTGACCGCCGAGACGAATATGGCGATACGGACTGACCAAGAGCCAAAGCGCGAAGACGAGCAGCGCGGTCGCACCAAGCACGTAGAACCAACCAAAGTTGGTCAAGATGGCCGACTGCAGTGCACCAAATGTTTGTTGCGCAGCTTGCGGCCAGCCGACGCCGAGCGCGACGAAACCGATGACCACCGCGGCCGAGCCGAGAAACACGGTCGGCTGCATGGTCGACAAGATGCGCGAGAGTCTAGACACGATAGTCTCGCTTAGCTGTGCTCGGAAGTGAACGAGGGCGGGGTCAAGGGCGCCGGAGCGCCCTGATCGCGATCGGGCTAAAGGATCACGCGGTTGATGACGTGCACGACGCCATTGCCGGCCACCAGGTTGCTCTGGACGATCTCAGCACCGGCGACGCTCAACTGGGCCCCAGGTGCATCGAGCTCGAGCCGCTTACCCGAGAGGGTCTCGGTTCGGTCGGCCTGCAGCAGATCGGTGATACCGAGGCGTGCACGCACAACGTGATTGCTGACCAGGTTGATCAATGCTTGTCGATCTTGCATCAGCGCTTGGCGCTGATCCTCTGAAAGCGCATTGAAGGCAGAGTTGGTCGGCACGAAGAGGGTGAATGGGCCGTCTTCTTTAAGCACGTCGAGCATGCCCGCTTGCTCGATGGCCTGCTCAAAGGTACTGAACAGCGCCGCATCCTGGGTGATATCGAGCACCGTGCTGTCAGCGGCGGCACCGCCCGTCTCTGCAAGCTCAAAGGACGCGAACGGACCTGGCGCATCGTAGTTGCGGTCCCCGGCCTCGGCGCGGGCGATGGTTTCTTCGTCGGCGTACTTGCTGCCGAGCGTCAGGGCCGTAAGCGGTCCGAGCGCGAGCACCAGCGCGAAAATGATGGTCCAACGCTGCTGGGTTAAGAAGGTTGGCTGTTCACTCATGGGAGCATTCCTCTTATCGGCGGTTTGAGCGGAAACGAGCGTTGAGCCGACGCCTTGTGGCTCGGATCAGCGAGGCTCGAATCGGGAAGGCTTGGATCAGGTTGAGGGATCAGGTTGAGG
>NZ_JBUDPI010000216.1:0-6651 GCF_054919635.1 Halochromatium sp.
TGCACAAACGAGATTATCGGAACGCGATTCGCAGTGACGGAAGAGCCAGCCATCGGATGGAGTCTTGGCTCGATACTCTCCTTCCTCAATGAGTTTTTTGACCTCTGCGAGCGTTATAGAACGTTTGGCCATCGATTCAATAGCATGATTAGTCAGCCATACTTTCCGGCTGAACCGATGGCTTTCAAAACATTCACTCATTGCAAGCAGGCTCCTCGGCAAGCAGGCTCCTCGTGCGACCGCTGTAGTGTGCCGAAAAACAGAACAAGACAACAGCCTATCGAGCGACGAATTTTTGGCAGCCAACCCTTAGACAGCCGACGCCGCTGTTTGCCGTTCCCGATCAAATCCGCCTCCGCAGCGGGTGATCTCCCCCACGGCCTGTGCATTTCGAACGAGTGCAGCTAGCTCTGATCGACCCTAGCGCAGTTTACTCGCGGGTACGTCGATCAGCGATTCGCAGCGTTCGCCTGAGGCGCCGGTTGGATACCGTTCGAGCACGGCAACGCTTGCCGCCATCGGCGCAACGCAGATCGAGCTGAGCTTGGCTGCGATATTGCTTACCAGTTGAACCGATCCGAGATCCCTTGCGAACAGACGGAGGTCGTTCAAGTGAGCAGCGAGCGACGAACAGTCAGTGAGCTTCGAACACTGGATAAATTCATCTCACTGCTGCGCGAGTGTGGCGATGCGATCGCGCTCATCGAGCTCGAGCGCGAGCAGCGTCGCGACTGGAGTGCCGCATCACTGGCCGAACAGGCGGAGCGCCTGGCCGCCGGGCTCCGCTCTGAAGGGCTCGAGGCCGGTAGCCGTGTCCTGCTCTATGCGCCGAACTCGCCACAGTGGATCATCGCCTGCCTCGCCATCATCAGCGCCGGGGCCATTCCAGTGCCGGTCGATAGCCAGCTCGGCGAGCGCGACCTGGCTCATATCGCCGCCAACAGCGGCGCGCGCTGGGCCTTTACCACCGCGCGGCTGGCGAACAAGCTCCAGCAGGCCGCCGAGACGCAGCCAACGCTCGTCCTGCTCGATCGCGATGAGCGTAATGAGGGTAACGACACTGACGGCACCGATCGCGCTGATGAGCGCAATCAGGGCGCAGATACCAGCGACGACGCCAACGCCGATGCCGATGCCCGACCCGCTGGCGCCCATTCAATCGCCAGATTGCTACAGAAGACGCCTAATGAGGCGCCTGACACCGCATCCGACGCCGGCGAGCATCCGGACCCGTCCGCCGAAGCGGTGCTGTTCTACACGTCCGGCACCTCCGGGCCGCCCAAGGGCGTCCCGCTGACCCATGACAACCTGCTGTCGAACCTCAAGGCGATCCTGAGCCAGGACATCGTCAATCCCAATGATCGCCTGCTGCTGCCGCTGCCTCTTCACCACGTCTACCCGTTCTCGCTCGGGATGCTGGCGCCACTGGCACTCGGGATCAGGATCATCCTGCCCTACTCGCTGACCGGCCCGCAGCTGGTGCGCGCACTGAAGGAAGGCGAGGCCACGACAATGCTCGGCATCCCGCGGCTCTACTCGGCGCTGCTGGATGCCATCGATCGGCGCGTTGCTGGGGCTGGGCGCCTGGCAAGCAACGCCTTTTCGGGCCTGCTGAGCGCGTTGGTCGTCCTGCGGCGGCGGACCGGCATCGGTCTCGGCGCAGCGTTGCTGGCACCGCTGCGTCGTCGGGTGGCGCCGCAGCTGAGATTACTCACCGCCGGCGGTGCCGCCTTAGATCCCGAGGTCGCCGAGCGGCTCGACGCGCTCGGCTGGCAGATCGCGACCGGCTACGGCCTCACCGAGACCTCACCGATCCTGACCTTCCTGGCCCCACCCGCCCGGCGCTTCGACAGCGCTGGACGCGCTTTGCCTGGTGTTGAACTGCGAATCGGTCAGGCTCAAAGCGAGATCCATACTCAAGGTGAGATCCAAGCCAAGGGGCCAAATATCTTCAGCGGCTATCTCGATCTCCCCGAGAAGACCACCGAGGTCTTCAGCGACGACGGTTGGCTGCGCACCGGTGACCTGGGCCATCTCGATGCGCAGGGCTGGCTCCATATCAGCGGCCGCGCATCGGCCCGGATCGTGCTCGCCGGCGGCGAGAACATCGACCCCGAGCGCATCGAGGCCCGTCTCGAGCACTGCCCGTCGGTACGCGAGGTCGGGGTGCTCGGCCACGAAGGTCGGCTCGCGGCGGTCATCGTCCCGGAAGCCGAGGCCACTCGCGATCAGGATCAAGACCGTCTGCGACAGCAGATCAGCGACGAGATCGCCGCTGCATCGCGTGATCTAGCGACTACTCAGCAGATCGACAGCCTGCGGCTCGACCGCTCGCCACTGCCACGCACCCGACTCGGCAAGCTGCGTCGCCCGCGTCTCGCCGAGCGTTTCAAGGCACTCTCCGAAGGTGCTGAGACGGCGCCTGAGCCGGGGCTGGCGCCCTTTGACGAGCTTGCGCCGGAGGACCGGCAGTTGCTCGAGGACCCAGCTGCCGATCGCGTCTGGCGCTGGCTTGGGGAGCGTTTCTCGGACCGTCCGATCACTCCGGATACCGATCTCAGCCTCGACCTCGGCGTGGACTCGCTGGAATGGGTGGATCTGACCTTGGACCTACAGCAGCAGGCCGGACTAGCGCTCGATGAGGAGGCCATCGGTCGCATCGAGCGCGTGCGCGACCTGCTGCAGGAGGCGGTCGAGGCCGAGCAGACGCGGGTCTCCGGCGCCAATCTGGTCGAACGGCTGCAGGACCCTGCCGCTCAGCTCGACGAAACCCAGCGACGGCGCTTATCGCCACCGCCGACGGCGTTACGCTGGCTCGCGACGCTGCTGCATGGGATGGTGGGCTGGCTCCTGCGCGGGCCGTTGCGGCTGCGTGCCCAGGGTGTCGAGCAGATCCCAGCGACAGGCCCCTGCCTGCTGACCCCGAACCATCTCAGCGCCGTCGACCCGGGCGCGATCCTGGCCGTGCTCAGTGGCTCACGCCGCCGCACGACCTGCTGGGGTGGCGCTAGCGGCCTGCTGTTCAGGCGACCCTGGATGCGGCTGCTGAGCCGTATCATGCGTGTGCTGCCGGTCGACCCCGGCGCAAATCCGCTGACCAGTCTCGCGCTCGGCGCCGCCGCACTCGAGCAGGGCTGCATGCTGATCTGGTTCCCCGAGGGCCAGCGCTCACCGAACGGGGAGCTGCAGCCGTTTCGCTCCGGTGTTGGCTCGCTGGCCCTGGCCAGAAAGGTGCCGATCCTGCCCGTGCATCTCAGTGGCACCCGTGAGGCGCTGCCGCCCCGCTCACTGCGGCTCCGGCTACATCCGGTCGAGCTGCGGGTCGGCGCCCCAGTCGACGCCGAGACGCTCGCGCGAGAAGGCCAGGGAGACGACGATGCCGAGCGCATCGCCAATGCGCTTCAGGAGCGCGTCCGCGGCCTAGGCGCCAACTCCGACGAGGCCTAACCCCAGCAATCGCAAGGACGGTCGCCGTTCGGCGCAGTCTCAGCTTCCGCGGTTGGCTGAGCGTTGGACAAAGACCAGGGTCAACGACTAAGAAGCGCGCGCCCGATCCCTGCCCCAAGAGACCTAAGGGTCAGTGTGCCTGATGGCATACAAACTGCTTGATCCGAGCGATCCGATTATGCCGGCCCCAAACCAGAACCGAGAGAGCACCACCTCGACCCCGATGACCAATCTCTACCAAAAGCCGCCGGAGACAGCACTCGAGCAGTTCGACGGCGATACCGACAACGGCCTCTCCGAGGCTGAGGTTCATGAGCGACGCGAGCAGTATGGCCGCAATGCGCTGCGCCAGACGCGCTCGCGCCCGGGCTGGCGCATCCTGATCGACCAGCTCGCCAGCATCGTCGTGCTGCTGTTGCTGGCGGCCTCTGGCGCCGCCCTGCTGTTCGGCCAGGTCATCGAGGCCATTGCGATCGGTGCCGCGATCCTGGTCAATACCCTCATCGGCTTCGCGATGGAGCTACGCGCGACCCGCGCCATGGAAGCCCTGCAGCGCATGGGCAAGACCCAGGCGCGGGTACTGCGTGAGGGCCACAGCCGCGAGATCCCGGCCGATGAGCTGGTGCCCGGCGACATCGTGCTGCTCGATGCTGGCGACCTGGTACCGGCCGATCTGCGCCTGCTCGAGGCGAATCGGCTGCAATGCGATGAGGCCGCGCTGACCGGCGAGTCGGTGCCGGTCGACAAGCGGATCGAGGCGATTGAGTCCGCATCGGAAGAAGCGCCGCAGGACAAGGAAGCGGCGAAGACGAAAGAGACCGGCAAAGCGCTGCCGCTCGGCGAGCGCTACAACATGGCCTACAAGGGCACCGCGGTGACCCAGGGCTCGGGCAGCGGGGTAGTCGTCGCCACCGGCATGGAGACCGAGCTCGGCCACATCTCGGATCTGGTCGCGCAGGCCGAGCAGTCGACGACCCCGCTGGAAAAACGCCTTGATCGCCTCGGCCGGCGCCTGATCTGGCTGACGCTGGCGATTGCGGTGGTGGTCGCTGGGGCGGGACTGGTCGCAGGCAAGGATCTGTTCGTGATGCTGGAGACCGCCATCGCGCTGGCGATCGCGGCGGTGCCCGAGGGACTACCCGTGGTCGCGACCCTGGCCCTGGCTCAGGGCATGCGCCAGATGGCGCGTCGCAACGCGGTGGTGAAACGGCTCTCGGCGGTGGAGACGCTCGGTGCCGCGAGCCTGATCTTCACCGACAAGACCGGCACCCTCACCGAGAACCGGATGGTGCTGGCACAGCTCGCCCTCGAGCAAGGCACCCTGCGCTTCGAGCGCCCAGGCCAGACGACGAGACAAGCGACCGAAGGCCGCAGTCAAGACGAAAACAGCCGTCACGACGAAGGCGGCCGTCGAGACGAGCGCCATCGTGGAGGCAGAGCGAGCCATCGTGAAGACAGAGACATTGATCCTGAACGTAACCCTGACAGTGACAACGGCGAAGCCAGAGCCGACGCCCGGATCACGCTCGACGGCGAGCCGCTAGATCTGGCCTATGAGCCGGCCGCTCGCGCTGCACTCGAGACCGGCGCCCTTTGCAACAACGCCGAGCTCGGAAGCCAAGCAATAGCTGACGATTCCGATGCGCTCGCAGACGCTGGCGGCGACGCCAATGCATCCGCTGGCGGGAATGCGATAGCCGAGGCTAGCGACGATTCCAAGACTAACGCCAACGCAAATACCAAGGCCGATGCTGGCGGCAACGCCAAAGACGATTCCGACTCGGACTCCAACGACAACGCCGACACCGATGCCGTTTCCAACGCCACTGGCGACCCCACCGAGGTCTCCCTGCTGGAAGCCGCAGCACTCGCCGGCCTGCATCGCCCCGAACTGCTCGAGCGGTGGCCCGAGCAGCGCGAGATCAGCTTCGATTCCGACCTGAAGATGATGGCGACCGTGCACCGAAGCGATGACGGCTTCCGCATCGCGGTCAAGGGCGCGCCGGAATCGGTGCTCGATGTCTGCGACCAGGTCCTGACCGCAGACGGCGAGACCGGGCTTGACGATGAGGCGCGCGAGCAATGGCAGCAGCGCAGCGAGGCACTCGCCGCCGACGGACTGCGCGTGCTCGCGCTGGCACAACGCCAAGCCGAGCATGAAGACGAAGACCCCTATCAACGGCTGACGCTGCTCGGCCTCGCTGGCCTCTACGACCCACCCCGCCAGGGCATCCAGGACGTGATCGCGGCCTGCCAACAGGCCGGCATTCGGATCGTGATGGGCACCGGCGACCATGCCGCAACCGCGCAGGCCATCGCCGCCGAGATCGGCATCGCCGGCAGCGACGAGCCAGCGATCGAAGGCGCGCGGCTGGACAAGCTCGAGCAGCTCGATCCCGACGAGCGCCGTGAGCTGCTCGAGCGCTCGGTGTTCGCGCGCATCAGCCCCGAGGAAAAGCTGCAGCTCATCGACCTCTATCAGGAGGCCGGCTGGATCGTTGGCATGACCGGTGATGGGGTCAACGACGCCCCGGCGCTGAAGAAGGCCGACATCGGTATCGCCATGGGTCAGCGTGGCACCGAGGTCGCGCGCGAGGCCTCAGACATGGTGCTCAAGGACGATGCCTTCGCGACCCTGGTCGCAGCCATCGAGCACGGCCGGACCATCTTCACTAACATCCGCCGCTTCATCGTCTACCTACTCTCCGGCAATCTGGCCGAGATCATGGCGGGATCGGCAGCGGCGCGGGGGGCCGCGCCCCTCCCCCTGCTGCCGCTGCAGATCCTGGACATCAACTTCGTCTCCGATGTGATGCCCGCCCTCGCGCTCGGCCTCAGTCCGGGCGAGCGCGGCGTGATGCGGCAGCCACCACGCGATCCCAACGAGCCGATCCTAATGCGGCGCCATTGGGGCGCTGTTGGCGGCTATGGCGCGCTGATCGCAGCGACGGTGCTGATCGCCTTCGCCATCGCGCTCGGGCCGATGCAGCTCGATACCGCCCATGCGGTGACCATCGGCTTCTTGACCTTCGGCTTCGCCCGGCTTTGGCATGTGCTGAACATGCGCGGCACCGAGTCGCCGCTGCTACTCAACGAGGTCACACGCAATCGCTATGTCTGGATCGCGATCGCCATCGGCGTCGCGCTGCTGATCGCCGCGACCTACATCGCGCCGCTGGCGGCCATCCTCTCGATCCAGATCCC